>JACMNZ010000161.1 GCA_014378285.1 Pseudopedobacter sp. | reverse complement strand
TTGTGAGGCCGGAGCGAATTGGATTCAATATAGATGCATGTCTAAATCTGATGAAGAAATGCTGGCAGAATTACATCCTATTGCTAGTATTTGTGATGATTGGGGCGCTACTTTGATAATTACTAATCATGTACATTTAGTGGAATTGGCAGATATACAAGGTGTTCATATTGAAGATATGGAAGCAGATCTAAGCTTAATCCGAAATGAAATTGGAGAAAGCAAAACCCTAGGAGCATCCGCCAACAATATCGATCAAATTAAGAAACACATTTCTAATGATGTAGATTATATTGGTTTGGGTCCTTTTGCTCATACTGATACCAAACCAAATAATTACTCACATTTAGGCGACTTTGGGTATAAAAAGATTATTGAAGAGTTAAATAAAAGTGAATTAAATATTCCACTTATTGCAGTAGGTGGAATTAATTTACAAAATGTAACCGGCTTACTAGCAACCGGAATTTATGGGATAGCCGTTTCTTCGGCATTTAATAAAAGTGAGAATCCGAAGCAAATGTATAAGCAATTTCATCAGCTCATTTTTTAAACTGATAAAATGTCTAGCCATCACATTGTAAGAGAAAAACAAGAACCAGCGCTACTCATTATTAATTTAGATGATTTTGAGGAGGAGCATTTAGGACAAATATTAGAATGGTCGCCTATGATTTTTGTGAAGGAGGAAATGATTGATAAAGTAGCTTCATTAGGTATTAAAATTGATATTGTTTTATCGGCGAAAGCCAAAAATGATTTTACTTTTCAAGAGCATATTAAGGTTTTGAATATTGAAGAAGCAGCGCTAAAGACGGGAATGGATTATTTGATATTAGATGGTTTTCCGTCAGTTAATGTCATTACAAACAATTTTATAGCGGTAGAATATTTAGATTTTATTAGCCAAATTGATTTGGTTGTTTTTGAGAATAATAAAAAGATTTATCCTGTAAAATCTGGGTTTAATAAATGGAAAATCGCAGGAGAAACCATCAAGTTTTTAAATACTGCAGATGTTAAAGGCTTAGAAATAGTTGGATTAAAAGAAATAGAAAAAAATCTTTACGAAACCCAAAGTGATGGTTTTTTTGGATTAACATTTAAAGGCACACACCTTTTTATTGCAGAAGAAATATAATGGAAATTATTGAAGCTAATTTATCCCATGTTAAAATTATTAGTGAGTTAGCCGGAGAAATTTGGTGGCCAACTTATCACTCAATTATCTCTGATGAACAAATTGTATTTATGTTAGCGCAAATGTATTCTGAAAAAGCTCTAGAAAACCAAATGAAAGAGGGCGTCAAATTTTTATTATTAAAGTTTGAATTTGCTTATCAAGGTTTTACCGCTTATGCCCAACAAGAAAATGGAAAAGATTATAAACTTCAAAAGCTATACCTAAAGCCCTCTTTACAAGGCAAAGGACTAGGGAAAACATTAATTAATGAAGTTGAAAGAAGAGTAAAGGTTTTGGGTGCAGATTATTTATATTTAAATGTGAACAGAAATAATACGGCGCATCAGTTTTATAATAAAATGGGATATGAAGTTTTTGAGGAAATTGATATTCCGTATTACGGTTTTATTTTAAACGATTTTATTATGCGAAAACATCTTTAAATCGATTGATTTAAAGATGTTTTTCTGCTTTAAATCCACCATGATTAAATATCAAATATTTACTGTCATGCTGAGCGGAGTCGAAGCATCCCTATTTCAAATCATTTTCTAAACCTCATTAATTTAAAAAAAGTTTTAGTTTAAAAACCAGTCATGTCGTCCTTCGACTCCGCTCAGGATGCATTCATTAATATACTTCATCAACATCATTTTATATGGATTTATATGGAATTTATTAAGCCTTAGGATGACATTCCTTTGTTTCATTAATCATTCTCATTTCATTGCTTTAGGTGAAACATATTATTTCTAAGCATTAAAATATTTTGTTATTAAATCCCAGAAAAAGTATTTCCCTGACTTAAATCTCCGGTTTCATAACCTTTCATAAACCATTTCATCCTTTGTTTTGAGGTACCGTGTGTAAAAGCATCCGGAACAATTCGTCCTTGTGTTTTTTGTTGAATAGCATCATCCCCAACTGCACTGGCGGCACTCATTGCTTCTTCAATATCACCAACCTCTAAATATTGTTTGTTATAATGTGCAAAAACGCCTGCGTAAAAATCGGCTTGTAGTTCTAAAGCGACAGAAAGTCTATTCGCTTCCGCTTCACTTTTACCCTGTTGTTGTCTTTGCATTTGTTCTGATGTTCCCATTAAATTTTGAATATGATGCCCAACTTCGTGGGCTAAAACATAAACAGCGGCAAAATCCCCTCCCTTTGCGCCGAATCGGGTTTTTAACTCCTTCATAAAATTAAGGTCGATGTAAACATTTTCGTCTCCAGGGCAATAAAACGGACCAACTGCTGATAATGCACCTCCGCAAGCAGTTTGTACACCATCATAAAATAAAACTAATGTTGGCTTTTTATAGGTTTCCCCTTGCTTACTAAAAATATCACCCCAAACATCTTCGGTATCCGCAAAAGCGGTTTCTATAAATGCTCCTTCTTGTTTTTCCTCTTCGGTGAGTTCTCTTTCTGCTCCGATTGATTGGGTTTGCCCTTGGATTTGATTTTGTAATTGACTTAAAATTTGTCCGCTATCACCGCCAACAAACATTTGTATCAAAACAAAGATAATCCCGATAATTCCGCCGCCGGTTGCTACTTTTCCGCCTGTCGACATTCCTCTACGGTCATCAACGTTATCACTTTGGCGTCTGCCCATCCATTTCATAAGCTTTATGTTTAATTAAAATTGCATGTAACAAAATATATACCATCAATATTTATAGAAGATTTTGATGGTAAATTATCAAAGACAGCGTGTTATGCCGTAATTAAAAAGTATAAGTTTTTTGTGGGGTGAGGCAATGCGTTAATTTAACATCAAAAGGATTGATTTCTGAAATGTTTTCTATTGGCGAGAAAAGAGAAAGGCCAATTTTGATAACACCTGGTTTACATCGAACTAAAAATTGATCATAATAGCCCGCTCCGTAACCAACTCTATGTCCCTTAAAATCAAATGAAAGTAAAGGGCAAAAAACAGCATCAATTTTTTGTATGTCCCATTCTTTACCATAAAGAGGTTCTGGAATTTGATGTTTGTTTTTAACTAAAACGGTATTCTCGTAATCAAATAAAATAGGCGTTAAGATTTTACTTTTTAAATCAGAACGATTGACTGTTATTTTTAAGTGCGGTTGTTCATCTTTAAAATAGGATAGGATTTGATAGGTATCAACTTCTTTTTTTTCTGTAATTGGTAAAAAAATATTTATGCAGCGTAATGGTTTCCAATCAAACTTTTTTATCTCTTCTAATAAATCATCGTTTAATTGCCAGTAAGCACTTCTACTTAAGGCGGCTCTTTGTTCGAATGCTAAATGTCTGATTTCTTTTTTTTCCAAAACAAAATTTTATATGGCTTTAAGTTTTTCAAAGATATAAAACCTGTAAAAGACAAACGGCCTTAATTTCATCAAAGAAATTAAGACCGCTTTACCAACCTAAACCTAAACTTATGAAAAACTTATTTTTCCTTAATTAAACAACAATAAAGGTGTTTACTAAGGGAGTGCAAAGATGCAATTATTTTTTAATAATCCAAATAGCTAAATAAATTGTTTTAAATAATAATTAAAGATAAATATTTATCACTTTAAACCGCGTTTTTAAATCAATAAAAGCTGTTTGTAACTAAATTGTTATCCCTGGGTTGTTTTAAAAACGCTAGTTGAAAAAGGAATAATAAACATTTGAAAAGAAAATTCTGCCTAAAAAAGCTTTATTGATAAATAAAAAAGAAAAATTTTATTTATCCTTAACGTCTTCATAATCTACAAAATCGCCGGCATTATCTAATTTTGGTTTCTTTTTAGGTGGTGGCGGCACAAAATCTACAGAAATTGTTCCTTCGGGTCTGGTAGATTCTTGATGGGTATTCTGACCGTAATTTTTCTGTTGGTCGTTCATCTTTTGGCTCATATTATTCACCACTTTTTTAAACAAAAAAGGCAAAAGTAAGCGGGCTAAAGCCCTCACCAAATAAAGGACGCAGATTGCTATAATTAAAAAACGTAATAATCCCATTTCAATACAAATATAACTCTTTAACGTAATTAGACTAAAATTCTTGTTTATTGTTACTGTACCAGCATTAATTATAAAATTTGATCACAAAACTTTTAACATCTATTAAGCCGCGTTAACGATAGAAACGGCAGCTTTTTTTGCCTTTCCTTAACGCAAATAACAAAAAAACTATAGTGGATAGCGTGTTAAAACGCCCAAAACCAATTTGCTTATATAAAGAATAAAAGCAAAATGCCAGTCTGCTTCTTGGCAGGCTTAAAGCTTAAAAACTATATAACACAATATTACATTGATTATTTATGAAATTAATTAATAGTCATTATATGATGTTACTACCCAAACTTCTCTAACATCATTTTTTCCAAAGCAAACATCTCGTCACGCAACTTAGCGGCTAATAAGAAATTCATATCCTTTGCTGCCGTTAACATCTCTTTTTTAGAGTTTTCTAAAGATTTTTGAAGCTGAGGCTTACTCATATATTGTACAATTGGATCTGCTGCCAAAGTTGCCTCTGCGGTATCGTCCTGATAAATTTGCTGTACGCCGCCTTTAAAATCCATAACAGAGGTTTGCTCGATAATTTCATCCCTGGTTTTCCCAACAGTACGAGGAGTGATGCCATGTTCTTCATTATATTTCATCTGCTTTTCTCTTCTCCTATCGGTTTCTTCCATTGTAACTCGCATAGAATTAGTGATTTTATCGGCATACATAATCACTCTACCCCTATCGTTTCTGGCCGCCCTACCAATTGTTTGAATCAATGATCTTTCTGAGCGTAAAAACCCTTCTTTATCTGCATCTAAAATTGCGACTAAAGAAACCTCTGGTAAATCCAATCCTTCTCTCAATAAGTTAATTCCAATCAAAACATCAAATTCGCCTAAACGCAAACCTCTTAAAATTTCTACACGTTCTAACGTTTTTATTTCAGAGTGGATGTAACGGACTTTAATGTTTAATCGGGCCATATATTTAGCCAGCTCTTCTGCCATTCTTTTGGTTAAAGTCGTTACCAAAATACGGTCACCCATTTTTATGGTCTTGTCAATCTCGTCTAATAAATCATCTACTTGATTTCCCACAGGGCGAATATCAATAACCGGATCTAACAAACCAGTTGGACGAATCACTTGCTCCACAAAAACTCCCTCCGTTTTTTCCATCTCATAATCCCCAGGAGTTGCACTTACATAAATGGTTTGGGGAGCCAAACTTTCAAACTCGTTAAAGTTTAACGGACGGTTATCCAAGGCGGAAGGCAATCGGAAACCATATTCTACCAAAGAAAGCTTTCGTGACCTATCGCCACCATACATTGCCCTGATTTGCGGAACAGTTACGTGACTTTCGTCGATAACCATTAAATAGTCGTCAGGGAAATAATCTAATAAACAGAAAGGCCTTGCTCCGGGTTTTCTGCCATCAAAATAACGCGAGTAATTTTCTATCCCAGAGCAATATCCCAATTCACGCATCATTTCCATATCGAAATTGGTGCGTTCTTCTAACCTTTTTGCTTCCAAAAACCGACTTTCGCTTTCAAACTGCGCCTTTCTACTCATCATATCTTCACCAATTTGGTGCATCACGCCAGTAAAACGATCGCGAGGAGTAACAAACAAATTTGCAGGAAATACGGCAACTTGATCCATTTTTTCAATGGTTTTTCCTGTGCCAGGATCAATTACGGACATTTCCTCAATATCATCCCCAAAAAAAGAAATGCGATAAGCTAAATCCAAATAAGCAGGGTAAATATCAACAGTATCTCCTTTAACCCTAAAAGTTCCCCGCTTAAAATCTGCAGTGGTTCTAGAATATAAGATCTCTACCAAGCGGTGTAAAAAAGCATTTCTGCTAATCCTTGTACCTACTCCAAAACGAAAAACAGAGTTAGAAAAATCCTCGGGATTACCCATACCATAAATGCAAGAAATGGAAGAAACCACAATCACATCTCGCCTGCCGCTCATTAAATTTGAGGTAGTGCGCAATCTTAACTTTTCAATCTCTTCATTAATTTGAAGGTCTTTTTCTATGTAAGTGTTGGTAGTTGGCAAAAATGCCTCTGGTTGGTAATAATCGTAATAAGAAACAAAATAATTGACTGCATTCTCTGGAAAAAACTGTTTAAACTCACCATAAAGTTGCGCCGCCAAAGTTTTATTATGGCTTAAAATTAAAGTTGGTTTTTGAGTTTGCTCAATTACATTGGCAACAGTAAATGTTTTACCAGAGCCTGTAACACCCAATAAAGTTTGATAATTTTCTCCAGATTGTACGCCCGCTACCAATTGTTTTATGGCCGTTGGCTGATCGCCTGTAGGTTTGTAATCTGATGAGATTTTGAAATCCATAGTCAAATATAATAAAGATTTATAGGTTGGATTTGTTTTGCCACCAATACACTAATTTTCACTAATCTGCATCACAGAAGTTTAATCCTGAAAATCATACAATCCTAAAAACCAAGATTCAGACAGTTTCAAAATCATTATCGCAACAAAAAAGGGAATCTGCCTTTTCAGACAAATTCCCCTCGTCAAACCTTATACATGAACAATTAATGTTCAATACTATTAACTAAATATTTTTAGGTTTGGTTTACTACTATCAGTTTATAATTGCATTTTTACTTTTCCATGGCTTTATTAATTTACATTTCGAGTTTAAATAATCGCATTGAATACGTTTTCCAACATATTTTTGAGAATATTTTGGGGATTAGTATAGCTTTCACCAAAAGCGAATCGCAATTTAATCAGTTTACTGGGCCAAAAATTTCTTACACCTCAAACAAAATTGGTGGTTTTTTAAATTTTAAACAGCATCCTTTTATTCTTGAGCAAAACATCAAAAAGCAAAGTTTGGCTTTCGCCGAGTATGAATCGCTTAAAATACCTTTCAAAATTGAAGGGTCTGTTTTTAGTTTCGATGTTTTTGCAGCCTCTTTTTATCTGTTGAGTAGGTATGAAGAATATACCATTGAAGAG
>JACMNZ010000160.1 GCA_014378285.1 Pseudopedobacter sp. | reverse complement strand
TTAAAAGCAAAAAGATATAATTTAAAATCAATAGAAAACTAATCCGTGAATTGATAGTTTATTATATTTGTTATCCTACAAAAAATATAATTTAAAGCATATCTGTCAAACTAACAAAATGATAAAAACTCAAATTTGTAAAGCTTTTTCTGTAATTCTTTTCTTATTAATAGCTTCTACAGCCAAATCACAAAACCAATCTCAAGATAGTACCACCACTAACGAAAAAATTTACAGGGCAACTCCAGATAAAATAAACGATTTGGTACATACTAAACTCGATGTGAAATTTGATTATAAAAAAGCTTATTTATATGGCAAAGCTTGGATAACCTTGAAACCTCATTTCTATCCAACCAACACGCTTACGCTAGATGCAAAAGGAATGGACATTAAAAATGTATCTATTAACAATGGAAGCATAAATAGTCCTCTAAAATTTACTTATGACAGTCTGCAACTTAAAATAGATTTAGGAAAAACTTATCAATCCTCAGAAAATTACACCATTTACATTGCTTATACTTCTAAACCGAACGAGTTTAAAACCAAGGGAAGTCAAGCAATTACAGATGCCAAAGGTCTTTATTTTATCAATCCAGATAGCAGTATTAAGGGTAAGCCTGTACAAATCTGGACACAGGGAGAAACAGAAGGTTCTTCGGTTTGGTTCCCAACTATTGATCATCCAAACCAAAAAACCACAGAAGAAATTATCATGACTGTACCCGATAAATACGTCACTCTTTCTAACGGAGCATTAATTTCTCAAAAGAAAAATAACGATGGTACACGTACAGATACTTGGAAAATGGATAAACCCCATTCGCCATATCTTTTTATGATGGCCGTTGGCGATTTTAAAATCTATCGTGATAAATACAAGAATATCCCTGTAAATTATTATTTAGAACCTGCTTATGCTCCCTATGCAAAGGATATTTTTGGGAAAACTCCAGCTATGATAGAATTTTTTTCTAAGAAATTGGGCGTAGAATATCCTTGGAATAAATACGCTCAAGTAGTAGTGAGGGATTTTGTAAGTGGTGCAATGGAAAATACAACTGCTACCTTACATGGCGAGTATGTACAACAAACTAAACGCGAACTCATAGATGGTAGCAATGGCGAAGAAACCATAGCCCATGAGCTTTTTCACCAATGGTTTGGCGATTATGTAACCGCAGAAAGCTGGAGCAATTTATCTTTAAATGAATCTTTTGCAGACTTTAGTGAGACTTTATGGGCAGAATATGCCGAAGGGAAAGATGCTGGCGACGCACATAATTATGAGTCAATGCAATCTTATTTGGGTAGCCCTGATGCCAAGACTAAAAACTTAATACGCTTCAATTACAATGATAAAGAAGATATGTTTGATGTGGTTTCCTACCAAAAAGGCGGTCGTATTTTAAATATGTTAAGGAATTATTTAGGTGAAGACGCTTTTTTTAAAGGTTTAAATCTTTATCTCAAAAACAACGCTTTTGGTAACGGAGAGGCACAACAATTACGTTTGGCATTAGAGCAAGTAACCGGTAAAGATCTAAATTGGTTCTTTAACCAATGGTACTATAACTCTGGTAATCCTGATTTAAACATATCTTACAAATGGGAAGATAAAAAGAAAGCCCAAACAGTGTATTTTAGTCAAAAGCAAAAAGGAGATGCTTTCACTTTACCGATTAGAATAGATATATATGTAAAAGGGGGGAAAATAACCCAAGATTATTGGATGAAGAGCAAAACTGACTCTATCTGTTTCCCTTTAGATACAAAACCTGATTTGGTAAACGTAGATGCCGATAAAATTTTATTGATGAGCAAAAAAGATGATAAAACCATACAAGAGTTTGCTTTTCAATATAAAAATGCTCCATTATATATGGATAGATTAGAAGCAGTAGAAGCAGCAATTATAAAAATCAAGACAAAAGAAGCTCAGGAAATATTAATTGCCGCCTTAAAAGACCCATTTTATGGATTAAGAATAGAAGCGATAAATAACTTAAAATTGGATAATGAAGAATTAAAGAAAAAGATACTTCCAACCATCATTAACATTGCTAAAACAGATACTAAAACATTGGTTAGAGCTGCCGCAATTGAGTCAATTGGTAATTTACAAGATAAGCGCTATTTGTCTTTATTTATCGAAGCCTTAAAAAATCCATCTTATGCAATTGAAGGGGCGGCCTTAAATTCCATCGCAGCATTAGATATGTCACAAGCAAAATCCTTAGCCAAAAGCTTAGAAAAAGAGAGTAAAGGTCCTTTATCATCTGCCATTGTAAATGTTTATAGTGTAGAAGGTAGCGATGCTGAATTTCCTTTTGTTTATCAATCTTTTACAGAAGCCGGAGCGCAGTCTAAATTTCAATTGATTCCTGGCTTAGCTAGTTTATTAATGAATATCAACAACAATGAAAATCTTAAAAAAGGTTTAGTTGAATTAGCATCAATGGCTAAGCAGTATAAAAATTATGGAGCAGATAAATATGTAAACGTAATGCTAAATAATGTGCTAAAAAGTAAGCAAAACGATTTAGATAAAGTATCTGCAAGTGATAAAGCAAATCTTCAGACTCAAATTCAAGAAATTCAGAAAACTATTGAGGATATAAATAGGTTGTAAACTTTAACCTTTACTTCAATAGTATTAATCCATAATTTAAGGCTAAGGATAATATATTAATTATCTAGGAAGAGAAACTGTTGTGATAATAATTTAAGATAGCCTAGCTTTACGCTCATACTGTACAGGCCTTAATCACTAGGTCGGTATACGCTTCAATCCAGTTTATTAAATAAATCTTTTTATTTTAATTTAGATTTGTAGATATGTAAAACATAATTGGTTTCTCAATCCAAATTAATTTTCATTTAAGACTATAAAGATTACTTAATTACAATTGCGCAAATTGAAACGTTAGGATAATCCATGTAATATTTAAAAGATGCTAATACTGACCTAAATCTATTCTTTGAAAAAATATAGTTGTATTTTAAATCACATATTTAAAATACAACTATACTGCTTACCACGTATCGGCTAATTTATCAAGTTTCAGAATAAACGCTTAACAAAAAAGCCTTTAACAAATAAATGTTAAAGGCTTTTATATGGTAATCAGC
>JACMNZ010000159.1 GCA_014378285.1 Pseudopedobacter sp. | reverse complement strand
GTAAACATTTCAAAATATGCAGGAGCAGGTAAAATAATCATAGCAAACCCTAATGTAAGCATCACAAAGCCAATTAAACCTTGGATTATAAATTCAGAATACCTTCTAATTGTAATAGATTTCACAATTTTGGTATCAATATAATTCGATTTTAAAATCATATCAATCTTATCCAATTTCTCTAGCCTTGTTAGTTCATCATCGTCAACTTTTTTAAACTCTGCAATCAGTTCTGGCTCGCTTAATTTTGGGGCTACCTCAATATTGATTTTGCTAGGGTGTTTTATCTCATTAGCAGTAATATCACCATTATTTAACAAAAAAATAAGTTCGTTCAGTTTACTTTCAACAGATTTTTCTTGTTTCTTTAGCGTAGAGCTATTTTCCATATCTTAAAATGTTTTTTACCTATTAAAAATTATTCTATTTTGCTTCTTTATTTCTTAAATGGATTTAGTTTCTATCGTAACCGTAAATTTTAATCAGCCAGAAGCAACTTGCCAGTTACTTTTATCTATAAAAAAACATTATGATAATAATGTGGAAATTATATTGGTGGATAACGCTAGCGATGAAAACTGTGAAAGCGAATTCAAAAAAATAATTCCTGATTTAACCTTTATTCGTTCAAAAGTTAATTTAGGTTTCGCTGGAGGTAATAATTTAGGAATTTCTTTTGCGAAGGGCGATTTCATTCTATTGTTGAACAATGATACAGAGGTACCAAAAGGTTGTATCGAAACCTTAGTTGATGAATTAAAAAGTGATGACAAGATTGGCTTACTATCTCCATTAATTCTTTATGATGACGATAGAAGTGTAATACAATATGCCGGATATACACATTTAAACTATCTTACGGCCAGAAATTCTCAAATTGGACAGTTTCAAAAGAACGTTGGGCAATATGATGGAGTTACCACAAAAACAGGTTTTTGCCACGGTGCAGCAGTAATTTGCAGAAGAGAATTTTTGGATAAAGCTGGCTTAATGGATGAAAATTATTTTCTTTATTATGAAGAATTAGATTGGTGCGAAAAGTTTAAAAGAATTGGAAAAACCATCAACTTTACAGGCAAAACTCAAATTTATCATAAAGAATCTATCACTGTTGGGAAAGATAGCACCATCAAAACTTACTTTATGACACGTAACCGGATATTGTTTATCCGTAAAAATACTTCAATTTTAAACACTGTCTTGTTTACTATTTATTACGTTTTACTGGCTTGCCCAAAAACAATTTTAAATTTAAGAAACAAAGGGCGTAAAGATTTAGTAAAATGGGTAATTAAAGGTTTGATGTGGAATTTCAATCATAAAAAAGACAGCAAATCTTTGGGTTTTAAGATTAATTAACATGATCATACTTTTTTGGATTTGCCTTTTCATCATATTCTATACCTTTTTAGGTTATGGAATTTTGCTTTACATCATTGTCAGAATCAAAAGATTATTTTCAAAACCATTTATATTCACTCAAAGAACAGCTCTTCCTTCGATTGCTTTAATTATAGCTGCTTATAATGAGGAAAGTATCATCAAAGAAAAAATTAAAGATTGCTTGGCATTAGATTATCCAAAAGATAAATTGAGGATTATTTTTATAACTGATGGATCAACTGATAAAACACCCAAACTTGTTGCCCAAAATAAAAGTGTAGAGTTGCTACATGAAAATACAAGAAACGGCAAAATGGCGGCCATAAAAAGGGCTATTCTTTTAATTAAAGAAGATATTATTATTTTTACCGATGCGAACACATTTTTAAATCATCATGCAATTAAAGAATTAGTAAAACATTATCAAAATCCTAAAGTTGGTGCAGTTGCAGGAGAAAAACGAATATTAGTAAATGCTTCTGCAGATGCAAGTGCAGCTGGAGAAGGTTTTTACTGGAAATATGAATCGGCACTTAAAAAATGGGATTACGAATTATATTCTAATGTTGGTGCTGCTGGCGAGCTGTTTAGCATCAGAACAAATCTTTACCAACCCGTAGAAAGTGATACCATTATAGATGATCACATGATTGCCATGCGTATTGCAGAAAAAGGTTATATAATTGCTTATGAACCTAACGCTTACGCTATGGAAACCGCTTCTGAAAATAGCAAAGAAGAACTTAAAAGGAAAATTAGAATCGCCGCAGGCGGAATTCAATCCATCTTGAGATTAAAAAAATCGGCAAACCCACTTTACAATCCTATTTTAACATTTCAATATATAAGTCACAGGGTTTTACGCTGGGCTATTACCCCTTGGTTAATGCTTTTGGTATTTATTTTAAACTTGGTTATTTGCTATCAAAACCCACCATCTAACTTATATCAAATCATTTTATTAGGTCAGATTTTATTCTATATAGCTTCTGTCTTAGGTTATATTTTAGAAAGCAAAAAGATTAAAATCAAGGCTTTTTTTATTCCTTTTTATTTTAGTTTAATGAACTATGCGGCAATGGCAGGTGCAATACGTTATTTTAAAGGAAAGCAACCCGCCGCTTGGGAAAAATCTAAAAGGAAATAAATCGTTATTCTTTGTATCAAATCTATCATTCTCTGTAAATTAAAACCATCAATTTAAAATAGATGAAAAAGCGTTTAAAAATAACCGGGATATTTATTCTTATCATTATTGGATTTATTTTGTTTAGAACCTTTACTTTTAAAAGTAAGCAAATACAAGTTCCATTATCTCCAAAAATCAGTTTAAACGACACTTGCGTTTCGCATCTCCAAAAAGCTATTAAGTTTAAAACTGTTTCTTATGACGGTGTTAATATGATGGATAGCAGCCAATTTATGGGTTTTCAAAACTTTTTAATGGAAACCTATCCTTTGGTTTTTTCTAAAATGGAGGTAGAAAAAGTTAATAATTTCAGTTTGATCTTGCACTGGAAAGGACAATCAGCGAAAGCCAAACCGATTATTTTAATGGCACACCAAGATGTTGTACCGATAGAAAAAGCGACAGAAAAAGACTGGGAAGTTTCTCCGTTTTCTGGAGCTATCAAAAACGGTTTTATTTATGGAAGAGGCACAATTGACGATAAAGGAAGCTTAATAGCCCTATTAGAAAGTGCCGAATTATTATTAAAAGAGGGATTTGTTCCTTCAACAGATATTTATTTTGTGTTTGGACACGATGAAGAAATTAGTGGATTAAAAGGTGCAAAAACCATCGCTAAAATATTTAAAGAAAAAAAAATAAACCCTGCTTTTATTTTGGATGAAGGAGGGATAATTACAGAGTATAAGGTGCCTGGATTAAATAAAACCGCAGCGGTTGTTGGTATTGCAGAAAAAGGCTATCAAACGTTAAAGCTAAAAATTAAAATCCCTGGGGGGCATTCTTCTATGCCAGAAGAAAAAACTGCAATAGATGAAATGGCTAAAGCGGTGGTAAAATTAAAAGAAAATCCTTTCCCGGCAGAATTAACGCCAGTGGTTCAAAATTTCTTATCCTATGTTGGCCCTGAAATGCCTTTTGTAAGTAAAATGGCAATGGCAAATCACTGGCTGTTTTCACCGATTATAAAAAGCTCTTATTCAAAATCTGGAGCAGGAAATGCAACCATTAGAACAACAATGGCTACTACTATTTTTAATTCAGGAATCAAGGAAAATATAATCCCCGGAGAAGCAGAAGTAACTGTTAATTTTAGAACCCAACCCGGCGTTTTACAACAAGATGTCATCAATCATGTTAAAAATGCGATTGAGAATGATAAAATTGAAATAATCCCGGTTGGTGAAGGAAATTCGCCAAAGCAAGTAGCTGATGTTAATGATGCAAGTTTTAAATATATTCAAACAACCATCAGCAAAATAAAAAGAAACATTATAGTTGCGCCATACTTGGTTTTAGGAGCTACAGACAGCCATCATTTTGACCAAATCACTTCTCAAATTTTTAGGTTTTCTCCTTTTACAGATCCCGAAGGTTTCCATGGAGTTAACGAAAGGATAAAAGTTTCGGAGTTTAAAAATGGGATTAACTTTTATTATTTGTTGATGAAGGATTACAAATAACGTTTGGTTTTTTTTTGCGGATAATTTACTAATTTTCAATAATTTATGGGTAGTAAAAATTTCACTAATCTGGGTTTGATATTAAATACTTTCAATCCTCTAATCCTATAAATCAAGATTCAGACAATTTTTACCAATCAAGATTCAGCCATTTTTGAAGTGACGCAAAAAATTAATTCCTCTCCACTTTTACAATCTTTCCTTTACCACCTGCCATTAAAACCAGATTTCCTTTTTTGGCTTTTCTGCAAACGTTAAAACTTTCTTTGTTTAAAGTAATCCATGTTTTACCATTATCAAGAGAATAATCTGTCCCAGAAGTTCCAGTGGTAATCAATTTACTTTTACCTAATATTTCTATACAAGACTTATAACCGCTGGGATTTTGAATTGCTTTATTCCATTTCCAATCATCAAAATTAGCATAATAATAATTGGATATTGATAATTGGTCTTTCAAATAATCTCCACCAACAATAAAAATACTTTTTTTATCTACAGCTAATGAAAAACAACCTTGCGATGCTTCGCCTTGTAATATGGGTAAAGCGTATTTTTCCCAATTGATACATTTATAAGTAGAAACGTAAATTTTAGATTTTATGCCTCCAGTGGCAACGTAAACATTATTTTTAAACGTTCTGATACTTGTGCCACTTGCCGCAAATCCACCCTCGCCTTTGGCTAATTTAATATTGGCCTTTACGGATATATTTTGCCAAGTTTCACCTCCATCTTTTGTCAATAAGATTTGCATCAAACCATAAATCGGGTCACCAAATACAATTCCATCTTTCCTGTTCCAAAAATCCATTCCATCTAAAAAAATTTCAGGTTCATTATTTTGATAAACGGTTTTCCACAATTTACCACCATCTTGTGTTTCAAGGATGTACGCTGGAGAACCAGCACTCACTATAATAGCTTCGTTTTTAGAAAAAGCTTCAACATCCCTAAAATCTACTTTTTCAAATCCCTTAATTTGTTGCCATTCAAAATGATTTCCGTCAGTGGTTTTTGCTACCCAACCGTTACTACCAGACAGCCAAGCTATTTTATTATTTACTACAGATAAACCTCTAATACTAGTATTTCTACCACTATCAAGCGTATTGGTCTTAAAATACTGAGCCTCGGCAGTTTTACAAAAAGCCAGGGCTAACAAAAAAATATTAAGAAATAATTTCAATAAGCTTATTTTACTTTAGTCCAAACATCAGTTCTTCCAATTAAAGAAATACCTACATAACCTCTTACGTTTAATTTGTCTTTACCATTCATGGTAATTTTGCAGCTGTAGGTTTTTCCAGTTTTAGGATCGTATATAGTTCCATCCTCCCAAGTTCCATCATCATAATTAAAATTATTTAGCAATTGTAATCCTAAAATAGGACGAGTTTTAAGGTTTGAATTTGGATTGTTTGCATCTACTTTTGCTTTTCCGTTTTCATCTTTTGGGTCTTTTAAATAAATCAATTTACCATCGTAAGAGTTGCCACTTTTAAATATTTGGATGTGGGCGTTATTATCTCCATTTATCCATTTTCCTACAACTGCATCTGCAGATTGAGCAAAAACTATTGAAGTGGCAAATAACATTGCCATCATTAAAAATAATTTTTTCATGTCTTATTGTTTTTAAAATAATTGGTATCCTAAATTAAAATTTAATTCTGAAAAACGAAAGTTTAAATTCTATTTGAAGTATATAAAAATTCAAAAAAAAAAACGTTCAGAAATATTTCAGAACGCCTCTCTCAATTTTTTTAGAAAATTATTTTAATCCTCTACAACCTCGCTATTGATAGATGGTTGCTCTTTTATTTCCTCTTTAAAATATCTTTTTTGATAAAGCAAAATACAAATCACACCAATTGATATGGCAGAATCAGCAATGTTAAAAACTGGTCTAAAAAATATATATTCTTCGCCTGCCCAAATTGGAAACCAGCTCGGAAAATATCCTTGTACTAACGGAAAATAGAACATATCTACAACCCTACCGTAAAAAATTGGGGCATAATCATAAATTTTTCCATAAAAAACAGAATCTATAATATTGCCTAAAGCTCCAGCAAAAATAAAAGCAACATTCATTATTAACCCTCTATGATATTTATGTTTTATCAAAAAAGTTAATCCATAACCAATACCTGCAACTGCTAAAATTCTAAAAAGTGATAAGGCTAATTTACCAGCTTCCCCACCAAATTCCATCCCAAAAGCCATCCCGTTATTCTCGGTAAAATGGATAATTGCAAAGTTTTTGATCAAGTGAAATTCTTGACCAATAAACATATTAGTTTTAACCCACGTTTTTAAGGCTTGGTCGGCTAATAAAATTATCAGAATAGCAATTATTGGTTTGTTATAACCCTTCATTAATTCTGCTTTAATTTTGCTTCCATGCTTAATGTTGCATGCGGTACAGCTTTTAAACGCTCCTTTTGAATTAATTTACCAGTTTCCCTGCAAATACCATAAGTTTTGTTTTCTATACGCACCAAAGCAGCTTCTAAGTTATCAATAAACTTTCTTTGTCTTGATGCTAACTGATTGATGGACTCTTTCTCTAAAGTTGCAGAACCATCTTCTAAAGTTTTGTAGGTACCTGCTGTATCATCAGTCCCATTTTTATTTGGATTGCTTAATGAGCTGGTTAAGTTATGCAATTCGTCTTTTGCACTATTTAATTTATCGGTAATTAACTCTTTAAACTCTTTTAATTCCTGATCTGAGTAACGAGTCTTAGTACTAGTATTTTCCATGTTTAATCTTTTAAAATAGTAATTTTTAAATTGGTCTCTTCTATTTCGATTACTGTCTCCGAATCGATTTTATCCTCTAATAACAAAGAGTTAGCCAGTATTTCGGCGCAAATATAAGATAAATTATTTTCAACAGCTTTAGCAATTAATTGATTGTTTTCTAAAGCGATTTTAATTTTATCAGTTACCTCAAAACCAAGCTCTTTCCTTAAATTTTGAATGCGATTTACCACCTCTCTAGCCAAACCTTCTTCTTTTAATTCTTGAGAAATATTAATATCTAAAGCAACGGTAAGCTTCCCTAAATTGGTCACTTGCCATCCTGGTACATCCTCGGCGATAATTTCTACATCTTCTAATAAAATATCGTAATCATCAATTTGGAAACTCCCATTTTGCTCTAATTCTGCTATTTTATGATCATCAAAAGCGACGATTTTATCGGCAACAGCCTTCATATCCTTGCCTAATTTTTTACCTAAAGATTTAAAATTTGGTTTTATTTTCTTTTTGATAATGCCCGCTGTATCGTTAATGTACTCAATTTCTTTGATATTAGTTTCTGATAATATCAGCTCTTTAACCTTTTCAACTTTCTCTTGGAAAGCATTATCCAATACCGGCAATAAAATTTTACCTAAAGGCTGACGAACATTGATGCTCACCTTTTTACGTAACGAAAGCACCATAGAAGAAATATCTTGCGCCAATTGCATTCTTTCTTCAAGATCTTTATTTACCAAATTGGCATGGTAATCGGGAAAATCTGCTAAATGCACTGATTCAAATTTCTCTTTATTTGTTATCGAGTTTAAATCGTTAAACAACCTATCAGAAAAGAAAGGTGCAATTGGCGACATTAGTTTACTTATCGTGATTAAACAAGTATATAAAGTTTGGTATGCCGATATTTTATCTTCGGTATAATCGCCTTTCCAAAAACGACGACGACATAACCTTACATACCAATTACTTAAATGTTCATCCACAAAATTCTGGATAGCCCTTGCTGCTTTTGTTGGTTCAAAATCGTTATAAAAAGCATCAGCATCTTGCGATAAAGTATTCAACAAAGAAATAATCCATTGATCAATCTCTGGTCTTTTGTCTAAATCAATATCCGCTTCTTGATATGAAAACTTATCGATATTGGCATAAAGCGTAAAAAAAGCGTAGGTATTATAAAGTGTACCAAAGAATTTCCTCCGCACTTCGTCCAAACCATCAGTATTAAACTTTAAATTATCCCAAGG
>JACMNZ010000016.1 GCA_014378285.1 Pseudopedobacter sp. | reverse complement strand
TGCCGATAGATTGAGTATAAATTTAGAATTACCTACTGAAGAAGGCTTAAAATTACTAGCTCCTGATAAAAACCGGCAGGATATGATTAACCCTATGAATTTTGTGAAGAACCAAATTTTGGTTTATCAAGACGAAAAAAAGAGATTCAAGAAAACGCCAAAATTTGTACCTGGCGGGCAAAGTACGCAAATGATTATTGGCGCAACGCCAGAAACGGATTTGCAGATTATACACACTGCAAATCATTTTTATAAAAATTTTAACCTAAAAAGGGTTTATTATTCTGGTTATATCCCAGTTTCTGATGATAGCCGGTTACCTTCCTTGCAAAGTCAAGTTCCAATGCTAAGAGAAAATCGTTTGTATCAAGCAGATTGGCTAATGCGTTTTTATGGCTTTAAAGCCGAGGAAATACTAGATCCAAAACAACCTTTTTTAGAGCTAGATGTAGATCCTAAATTAGGATGGGCATTAAGAAATATACAGTTTTTTCCCGTTAATATTCAAAATGCAGATATTGAGATGATTTTAAGAATCCCAGGAGTGGGGTTGAAATCTGCTTGGAAAATTATTTCAGGAAGGAAGTTTTCTAAGTTGAATGCGGAGCATCTCAAAAAAATGGGCGTTGCATTAAACAGGGCAAAGCATTTCATCGCCTTTGGCAACTCTTTACAAAACCTGCAAACGCTGCACCATCAATATCTTAAAGAAATTATCCTTAAAACGGTAAACAGCAAATATGAAAAGCATTATCAACCGCAGTTGGCTTTGTTCTGATTTACAGTTCAGGTTTATTGTAAATTTTAAATTTAGAAAACTTAGCTTTTTGCCTTGTGCTTTGAGCCTTTAGCTTGTTACTCAATATCTATTTTTATGTATTTATTAACTTATGATCATAGTGTAGAAGGTTTTTTTTCTGCTGTATTTGAGGCTTACGAGCGTAAACTCACAAACGTAATTATCAGAAAGGAAGGTTTACCAATGGGATTATTTTCTGAAGGATTAAGGCGTGTAAGCACCAATCCTAGAAAAGCCGAACGTGTTTATGTAAAGTTAAAGGCATTAATGGGCGAGTTGGGTATCCAAAAAATAATCTATTCTTTATTAACCGAAGAAGAATATTGCGAACGATATATTTTTGACGTGATTAAATACGCTATAAAGTATCCTAAAGTAAATGTTATGCAGGATATGAGTCATCCATCGGTATTGCAGCTGGGCAAATATACCAAATCGGTGCATCGTGAAAAACATAGAATGGAAGCTTTTGTGCGTTTTAAACTGACTTGTGATGATATTTATTTTGCCGAAATAGAACCTGATTTTAATGTCTTGCCCATCATCGCAAAGCATTTTAAGAGTCGGTATCAAGACCAAAAATGGTTAATTTTTGACCAAACCAGAAGTTATGGAATTTTTTATGATTTGTATAAACTAGAGATTATACAAATGAAGTTTAACCGACAATCTAACAGGGAAGAAGGTTTAGAAATGCTGAGTAAAGACGAGCCTCTTTACCAAAGTTTATGGCGTACTTATTATTCTCAAACAAATATCCGATCAAGAAAAAACACCAGATTACATTTGTTGCATGTACCAAAAAGATATTGGAAATACCTTACAGAGAAAATACCTGAGTATTAAAATATTTTTATTAAGACTTATTAAAGTAAAGTGGTGTGTATGATATTGAATTTGTGTTAATGTAAAAATTTTAAAATAATCATCTTAACCATGAAGCCATGAAGATTAAAATGTGACCAATTTAAGTCTGCGAAAATCTGCGAAATCTGCGTGAATTATTTTTCACTTTGATTTTATAAAAAACAGGTCATTGCATTTTCTCTAAAAAACATTCAAAATTTAGTTCAAAAGTAAATAATAAAGTACTAAATGGTTTGTAATTGATGTTTAAATGGTTTTAAAGCTAATTGATATTATATAAATATTTTTTGGCATCTTGATTGCATTTTGATTATTACATCTACCTATTTAAAACATTATTTACCAATAAAAACAAACATCATGAGTACTACAGAAAAAACAAACAAACTTACCCAAGAAATGAAAGATTCTGATTTCCATAAATTTTTTATAGAGGAGTTGCAAGATATTTATTGGGCAGAAACTCATTTGCTAAAAGCTTTACCTAAAATGCAAAAAGCATCAACTAGCAAAGAATTAGCGAGTGCAATTGAAAAACATTTAGGGGAAACAAAAAACCATGTAGAAACTCTTGAACAAGTTTTTGAATTGTTAGAAGAAAAAGCAAAAGCCAAAAAATGCGAGGCTATGGCTGGTATCTTAGCAGAAGGAGATTCTATTGTTGATGATACCGAAAGAGATAGCATGACCAGAGATGCAGGAATTATATTAGCTGCGCAAAAAGTGGAGCATTATGAAATTGCTACTTATGGAACATTAAGAGTATTTGCACAACACATGGGACACACTGAAGTATATGATTTATT
>JACMNZ010000015.1 GCA_014378285.1 Pseudopedobacter sp. | reverse complement strand
TGAGGGATATGGAATTATGGATTCCATATTAAAAAGTGATGGTTCTGGAAAACCTTTTTTACACCAGAAAGCTGGAGGTTCGGCAAGACCTGCTACCCATGAAACTGTTGATGCAAGAGAGCATGCCGTCCATCAAGAAGGTCAAGCAGTTTTTAAATTTGCTGTTATAAATATGGCAGATGTTGCTGCAGAGATTATGGAAAAAAACAACCTAACCCCAAATGAAGTAGATTGGTTAGTTCCTCATCAAGCAAATAAAAGAATTATTGATGCAACTGCAAATAGAATGGGAATTGGATCAGAGAAAGTAATGATCAATATTGAGCGTTACGGAAATACTACAAACGGAACAATCCCTTTATGTTTATGGGAATGGGAAAGTAAACTAAAGAAAGGAGATAATTTAATATTAGCTGCTTTTGGAGGAGGATTTACTTGGGGTTCTATTTATTTGAAATGGGCTTACTAGCATTTTTTTTTGCAGATAATTACTATATTAGATTTCTAAATTAATCACATTTAAACCACACCAATATGGGAATGGATATTAAACAAATTCAAGACTTGATTAAATTTGTATCAAAATCAGGAGTGAATGAAGTATCAATAGAAGAAAAAGATTTTAAAATCACCATAAAAACTACAGAGCAGCCAACTTATGTTACTGCAACGGTTCCACAACCACACTTACAACAACCTGTACAAAATTTACCTGCTCCGACAGCAACTAATGTTCCAGCAAATCCTTCATTAACTAGTTCTAATGATAGTGATGACGATTCTAAATATATTACCATTAAATCTCCAATGATTGGCACTTTTTACCGGTCATCATCTCCAGATAAATCAAATTTTGTTAATGTTGGTGATGAGATAGTAAATGGGCATGTGCTTTGTATTATTGAAGCTATGAAACTATTTAATGAGATTGAATCTGAAGTTTCTGGTAAAATTGTAAAGGTTTTAGTCGATAATTCTCAACCAGTAGAGTACGATCAACCATTATTTTTAGTAGATGTATCATAAATCAATTTGTCTGTAAGAGAATGAACCCATTTGTCAATCAAATTGGAAAATGATTAAATTATCAAATCGTCAAATTGTAAAAAAATGTTCAAAAAAATACTAATCGCAAATAGAGGGGAAATTGCATTAAGAATTATCCGTACTTGTAAAGAAATGGGAATAAAAACGGTAGCAGTTTACTCTACCGCAGATAGGGAAAGCTTACATGTACGTTTTGCAGATGAGGCTGTTTGTATAGGTCCTCCTCCTAGTAAAGATTCCTATCTTAATATCCCAAATATAATTTCTGCGGCAGAATTAACCAATGCAGATGCAATACATCCTGGTTATGGATTTTTATCAGAAAACGCCAAATTTTCTGCCATTTGTAAAGAATACGGAATTAAATTTATTGGTGCAACCGCAGAACAAATTAATGGAATGGGCGATAAAGCATCAGCAAAGGATACCATGAAATTAGCTGGTGTACCAACAATTCCAGGTTCAGAAGGGTTACTAAAAGATGTTAAGCAAGGTATTGAAATCGCTAATAAAATAGGTTATCCCGTTATCTTAAAAGCTACCGCGGGTGGTGGTGGCCGTGGAATGCGCCAAGTATGGAAAGATGAAGATTTCGAAGATGCTTGGGATTCTGCCAGGCAAGAATCTGCAGCTGCATTTGGAAATGACGGGATGTATCTTGAAAAATATATTGAAGATCCACGCCATATTGAAATACAAGTAATTGGCGATCAATTTGGAAAAGTTTGCCATTTATCAGAAAGAGATTGTTCTATACAACGTCGTCACCAAAAATTGGTAGAAGAAGCGCCATCTCCTTTCATGACACCAGAATTAAGAGAAAAAATGGGTGCAGCAGCTATTATTGGCGCTTCTGCAGTTAATTATGAAGGTGCTGGAACAGTAGAATTCTTGGTAGACAAACATCGTAACTTCTACTTTATGGAGATGAATACGCGTATCCAAGTAGAGCATCCGGTAACGGAAGAGGTTATTAATTTTGATTTGATTAAAGAACAGATTAAGGTTGCGGCAGGGATTCCAATTTCGGGAAAATCATACACACCAGAAATGTGCGCAATAGAATGTAGGATAAATGCAGAAGATCCGTTCAATAACTTTAGACCTTCTCCAGGAAGAATCACTCATTTTCACTCACCCGGCGGGCATGGAGTAAGAGTTGATACACATGTTTATGCTGGTTATAATATCCCTCCAAATTATGATTCTATGATTGCGAAGTTAATTTGTGTTGCGCAAACAAGGGAAGAGGCATTAAATACGATGGAAAGAGCTTTAAGTGAATTTGTAATCGAAGGCATAAAAACAACTATACCTTTTCACTTAAAACTTTTAAAGGATCCAAACTTTAGAGCAGGTAATTTTACCACTAAGTTTATGGAAACTTTTGATTTAACAGCGGAAAACTAAAACATAAAAATAACGTATCTTAAATACCACTCTGAAAAATCAAAGTGGTATTTTTTGCTTTAAATAAGATGGCCGAAGAAAGAAAAACAGATTTAATACAATCTATCAAAAACAAAGGTAAAAGCTTGGAAAGCGAAATGTCTTTCTTTGACCATTTATCTGAACTAAGGGTACATTTAATAAGATCATCAATTGTTATTATTTTGATGACTATTGTTTGCTTTATATATTACGATTTTCTTTTTGATACCATTATTATGGGTCCACATAAACCTACATTTTGGACATACAGAATGATGTGTAAAGCAGGGGAATATTTCCACAAATCGGGATTTTGTATTACTAATATACCCGGAAAAATCATCAATACAGAAATGGCGGGCCAATTTACATTGCAAATAAACTCTGCTTTAATGACTGGTATTGCATTAGGTGTTCCATATCTTTTATGGGAAGTTTGGAGGTTTGTAAAGCCAGCCTTAAAAGACTCTGAGAGAAAATCTGCTACTGGTTTTGTTTTTTATGCTTCCTTTTTATTCTTGATAGGCCTTTTATTTGGTTACTACATCGTTGCACCATTATCCGTTAATTTCCTATCAAATTATAGTATTAGTCCGGATATTGAAAATACCATTACCATAGACTCCTATTTCTCATCTGTAGCTACATTAACTTTATGTACAGGGGCTGTTTTTGAGCTTCCTATCGTGATATTTATTTTATCTAAATTAGGAATAATGACACCAGCTTTCATGAGAGAGAAAAGAAGGTATGCTGTAATTATCATTTTTGTAATTGCTGCCATTGTGACTCCAACTCCAGATATACCTACTATGTTAACAGTAAGCTTGCCTTTATTTTTACTATATGAGTTAAGCATTTTTGTATCATTAAAAGTTCAAAAAAATAAACTTAAAGCAGAAAAGGCTTTCTTTAACAATTGATAGTTATCTACATTCTTAATAAATTTAGAATTAGCACTCGTTTATTTGTGCGAAAGGAGTATTAATTTACCCATATTTCTACAATGTGTTTATTATGGCTTTGATAAGTAAAACTAAAATTCAATATAAAAATAATTAGATTAAAGCCTTAATTGCGTTATATGGTAATCTAGGATCATTTCAAAGAATGTATCTATCTAATATTCATTCCTAAATCTATTACGGCATATATATAGTATATCTATTTAAGCTAATGGAAAGTTTTATCTAAAATCCATAGCATAAAAGATGAAAAAATATTTGTTGTTTTTAGTAATGGCTTCTATCGCTTTTTCAAATTGTAAAAAGAAAGAAGATATTTCTGATAATTTCAATGCGAACAACATTGCACCAAATGGTTTCAACTTTGGCACTTCAAAAAGCATCAACATTAATATTAAATTACTTTCCAATCTTGGTGAGCCAATAAAAGGTATACCTGTTAAATTTTGTTTTGCAAACGACACAACAGTTGTTTTTACTGCCTTAACAAATAAAGACGGTGCAATAAACTCTAAATTAACAATCCCTAGCTATATTGAGCAAATGGTTATTAAACCACATTACGTTGGTTTAATACAAGAAGCAAATGCTTTTATTAAAGATAACAGCTTAGATCTATCTATAGGCGGACCAAACGGTTTAAGCGGAAATGTAATTTTAAACAGCGTTTCTAATAATCAGGATTCTAAATTTAAAACTTTATCAAATAATTTTTACAAAACTTTAAGTGCTAACTTCACTTATTTGGGCACTTTTGATGTTAATGGGCGTCCTAACTATTTAACCAGCAAACCTGGTGCAGTTAGCGCTGAATTACTAAGCTTCTTAAACGCATCTTTACCAGAAGAAAAAAACATCATCGATCACCATTTAGTTTATCTTTCTCCTGCGGCAAGTAGAGATTTAGATGTTGTTAAAACTGGCGAAGTGTTTGTAACCTACGTTTCTGAGGGAGCAAATTTTCAGAATACAATTGGCTACTATATTTATCCGACAGGAAAAAAGCCAACCTCTACTAATCAAATTACTGATATTAAATATATTTTCCCCAATGCATCTGGATTGGGTTCTCACGGAGGTTTAATATCTGGCGACAAAGTAAGCCTTGGGATTTTTAACGCAGGTACTTCTATTGGTTTGGTTTTATTAAGCAATGCTTGGGATAATGTTTCTAAGACTGTTAATCCTAATAAATATGAAAAGTTTTTTTCTGATAAGAATCTAAATCCAGAAAACGATAATAATTTAAATCTTAAACAACATTCTGTTTTTCTTGATTACGAGAAAGAAGATTTAGTGGTTGTTGGGTTTGAGGACACTAACCGAGAAACCGGAAAATCTGATAATGACTTTAATGATATTGTGGTTTATTTTAGTTCTAACAAAGCAAATGCTTTAAATAAACAAAATATGATAAAATTATCTGAACCTATTGATAGTGATGGAGATGGTATTTTAGATGATTTAGATTTGTTTCCTCGAGATTCTAAAAAAGTTTATACTGTGTATTTCCCCTCTCAAACTGGGTGGGGTACATTAGCATTTGAAGATTTATGGCCAGCAAAAGGAGATTATGATATGAATGACTTGGTAGTTAACTATCGTTATTCTTACAATGTTAATGCTAATAACGAGGTTGTGGAAATGAAAGCTGATTATAAAGTAAACCAATCTTTAGCATATTATAAGAATGGTTTTGGGGTAGAACTACCCATTAATCAAAATGTGATTGATGATGTTAGAGGATATATAAACAGCGGAAAATATATTAAATATAACCAGAACGGGACAGAGGCTGGACAAGCAAAAGCAGTAATTATTCCTTTTGATAACCAAAAATTAATCTTTGACGGTAAGGTTAACTATTCTGAACCAATTAGGGTGCTTATTGAGTTTTTAAAACCCCAATCAATAAATATTTTAAATGCTGCGCCTTACAATCCTTTCTTAATTAGTGATGGTAGAAGAAGCTATGAAATACATTTACCTGGCCTTACACCTACTAGTTTGGCAGATAAAAACTTATTCGGTTCTTTACAGGATTTATCAAACCCGGCACAAGGAAAATATTATATTGGTGAGAATAACTGGCCTTGGGCTTTAAGTTTTGTTGAACCTTTTAATTATCCTTCAGAAGGGCAAGCAGTAAATTTGGCCTATCCAAATTTTAATGCTTGGGCAGCATCTGGAGGTACTCAGTTTAAAGATTGGTACAAATAATGAAACATAAAAATCGATAATTAATCTCTCAAAAAAGTCAACCCTAAAAAGTTGACTTTTTATTTAGCTATTAATATAAGATTCTAAATTTTTAATGGTTTGTTTTTGGTCTTCAATAATGTATTTTACTAAATCGCCAATAGAAATCATTCCTGATAATTTTCCATCAATTTCTACAGGTAAATGCCTAATGTGCATATCTGTCATCAGTTTCATGCAATGATCTAAGCTATCTTTTGGGCTGATAGTTTTTGGGTTTGGGGTCATAACATCGTTTATTTTTACCTCTTTAGATGATTTACCTTTTAACACCACTTTACGGGCATAATCTCGCTCGGTAAAAATACCCATCAGTTGATCGTTATCTACAATCATAATGGCACTTATATTATAACTGTTCATGATTTCTAAAGCTTCATAAACCATAGATTCTGGCATTATTGTAATTAATCTACCTTCTTTTTGAGATAAAATTTGGTGTACTGCTATCATAATCAGGTTGTA
>JACMNZ010000158.1 GCA_014378285.1 Pseudopedobacter sp. | reverse complement strand
TTCGTGAGGACACGAACCTAAGCGAAGCATTCAACAATTTAGCCAACTCACCAACAAACTAACCACCTAACTAATACATTTCTAAATGTTCTTTCACTTGCTCCATTAACCACATTGGGGTTGATGTTGCTCCACAAATCCCAATCTTATCCCCCTTATTAAACATTGCTTTCTCTAAATCGTTTGGTTTACTAATAAAATATGTTGCAGGGTTATGTTTTCTACAAACCTCATAAAGCACTTTACCATTAGAAGATTTTTTACCCGAAACAAAAACTATCTTATCAAAATTCTTTACAAATTTCGGCAATTCTTTATCCCTGTTAGAAACTTGTCTGCAAATGGTATCGTTTGCTTTGATATCATAACCACGATCTAGAAGCTGGTTTTTTATATCGTAAAATTTGGCTGTAGATTTAGTGGTTTGGCTGTAAAGTGTGAAGGATTTGGGTAATTCAACATTATCCAGTTCGGCAATGTCTTGAAAAACAATGGCTTCATTGTTAGTTTGCCCCTGTAAACCAATTACTTCTGCGTGGCCATGTTTACCAAAAATAACCACTGGTTCTTTAGCATCATGAGTGGTTTTTATACGATTTTGTAGTTTTAAAACAACCGGACAAGAAGCGTCTATCAGTGTAATATTGTTTTCTAAGGCTACCCTATAAGTTTCAGGAGCTTCGCCATGCGCCCTAATTAGTACTTTTACGTTATATAAGGTTTTTAAATCGTCATTATCTATAATTTTTAAACCTTTGGCTTTAAGGCGGATAACCTCTTCATCATTATGCACAATATCGCCTAGACAATAAAGATAACCTTCTTCTTCCAAAATTTCTTCGGCCATATCTATAGCGTAAACTACACCGAAGCAAAAGCCGGAATCTTGATCTATGGTAACTTTTAAATTATATTCCATGTGATGATAATTACCTACAAAAATAGAAAAAGTTTGGTCAGAGGACGGTAAGATTAAGCCCTAAGAAAAATAGAAATTGACAAACTATCATAGTTAGCGCAACAGGATTACTTTTTCTGAACTCTAACTCATAAAAAACTCTTAATAATACAAAAGCTACAAAAAACCAGGCTATGAAATTTTGTAAGGGAATTTCGCTATTCTCCCAGCTCCAATAATCAAACTTTACCGCAACGGGCTCTATTAAAAAATCTAAAGCGATTAATATCACTGCACCAAGTGCTGCTTTTAATGTTCTTTGATGCTTTAGGTGCTTTTTTAAAATTGCCCCTACTCCAAAAACGATGATAAACCAATTTACACCTATCAATAACGGAACGTTGGCCACTTTTACGCCTAGCGTTTCGCCATAGTGATAAACACCAAAAACTGCCCCTGATGAAACTCCCACTACTTCTACCAAATAGCCACTTAAGTAAACGAATACGAGTGCTGCCCAAAAGTTTTTATTATACTCTTTTTGGTTTGCTAATAAAATACCTGCCATTAAAAGTAAATGATAGGGTACAAAAGACAGGAAAAAATCATGGTATTGTGGTAAACTGAAGCCAACAAAACCTACTAAATGAAAAATGATAATGAAGATTTTTGATAAGCCTGCCTTTTCTAAATGGATCATGTATGTATTGTTCTGCCTTTCCAGTTTAATGTTTTATTAAGAGATTTTTTTATGGATAGTGCCGCAATTACCAATAAACTAATCATTTGTAAAATATGAAAGATGATGTTCATGAAAACGTTTTGCCCAGATAAATAGGAAATCATCAATCGGCTAAAAATAATTAAAGTTATTGCAAAATAAAATAATTGAAAATTAAGATAGAAAAGGATTAAAACAGGTCCTAAAATCACCAAAAAAAGATAAACCAAAAGCCCTAAAATACTGTTACCAAAACCTGATAAAAGATTTTTGCTGAACCCTTCAATGCTCTCTTTATAACTTTTATACATCCTGCAATAGATATAACCGTTTGCCAATAAAGCCTCACCGTTTAGCTTGTTTAACTTTACCAATTTCATAATCTCAATATCTTCCACCACTTTGGCTTTTACTTGCTTGTGCCATTGGTTTTTATGATAATCTTGAGCGTTAAAGAGCATAAATTGTCCGCTTGCAGCAGATAAGGAAGGCATTTTTGATAATTTAACTAATCTTAAAGGTAAAAGATTGAGTAGTAAAAAGTGCATTAGAGGCACTACTGCTTTTTCGCCAAAAGTTTGGGTAATTTGATTGGTAAACAAACTCAATAAACTGAGTTCGCCAATTTGCATCCTATATAATGAGTTGTTGATTAAACCGTCCTTTATAATTTCATCGGCATCTAAAAAAAGTAAAAAATCGCCTTTGGCTTGTTTTGCTAACTGATGACAAGCATAATTTTTCCCTAACCAACCTTTATGCAAAGGCTCGCCTTTAATAATTTTAAAACGATTATCAGTTTGACAAAAATCATCTACAATTTGGTAAGTTTCATCATCAGAATTATCATCTAAAATTAAAACTTCTATATGATAATAATCTTGATTTTTAATGGATAATAAAAGCGGTAAAATATTTTCGGCCTCGTTACGGGCAGGTATTAAAATGGAAACCAAATCCATATAATTTTTTGGTGAACGCGTTAATTTAGGATTAGAAATAAAGTTGAAAAGCGTAACTGTAAAGCGCAATATCAAAAAGAAAAATATGACGTAAAAGAAATAAATCATGCTTAAACCTTAATTTCTGATTGCTCTTTCAACGATTTTTCATAATGCTTGTTATAAGCACTTTTTATGACCTGCAAGCTGCTATATTCTTGTGCTTGCCAGTTTTCTAATGATATTTTAATGCTGGGTTTCCTGAAATTAAAATAATCTGTAAGTATGGCTGCAAACATGTATTGGAATTTCTTTTGGGATGCACTGATGATTTTCCCCACTCCTTTTTCAAAAGCTACCGAGCTAACATGAGAAGAATTTAACTCCCCCTGAGGAAAAATCAAGACTAAATTTTTTGGATTATCCAATAATTTTGCTGCATAATCTAAAGATGCCAACAAGCTTTTTGCATTTTTTTGGATACTGAAACTACCCAAATAAGGTAAAAATTTCACCTCCTTAAGTGTCTCTTCTAAAACCATTACATGAAAGTGCTTTTTGAAATATATTTTATTGAGATGAAAGATGATAAAACCATCCCACCAACTAAAGTGATTGGATAACAACAGGATAGATTTACTTTCATCAAAATCTTCTTTATTAAATTCAAATTTTTCAAAATCAGAGCCAATAATGTGGCTGATGTACCAAGAAAAAAAACCGTAAATTAGTTTATTTGATTTAGGCTCTATCATGTGTTTATTGAACAGCTAATTTAGTCATTCCTTTTTTATGATGTTGGCAACAATTTTTGCAGATAACAGCGCCAATGGAATTCCTCCTCCAGGGTGAACGCTTCCTCCCACAAAATATAGATTTTTGATCTTTTTTGTAAAGTTAGCATGGCGCAAAAATGCTGCAAACTGCCCGTTAGAACTTGTTCCATAAAGCGAACCTCGATAAGAAGAAGTTCTTGATTCTATTAAAACAGGATCTAAAATTGCTTCTGTTTCTATTAAATTTTCTAAATCTATATTTAAGTTTTTGTTCAGTTTTTTGATGATGTTTGCTCTGGCTTCGGTTTTAAAAACCTCCCAATTTTGCCCGATATTATTGGGAACGTTAATCATAGTAAACCAATTTTCACAACCTTTTGGCGCATCGTCTTTTTTAAATTTAGAGCTGATGTTGATATAAACTGTAGGATCATTAAAAATGGTTTTACTTTTAAAAAGATGGTCAAATTCCTCTTTATAATTGTTACTAAAAAAGATATTGTGCAAACCCAATTGAGTAAATTCCTTTTTTATTCCCCAATAAAAAATCAAAGCAGAACTTGAACGCTCTTGCTTCAAAATCTTTTGTGGTTGAGCTTCGTCTTTTAATAATTGTTTGTAGGTAAAATAAACATCCATATTAGATGCAACAATTTCTGCCTCAATAATTTCATCGTTTATTTTAATCCCCTTAACCTTTTTGTTTTCGATTAAAATTTCATCTACTTTTTTATTATAATGAAATTTTACACCTAAATCTTCTGCAAGTTTTACCAGGCTTAGTGTAATGTCATACATTCCGTTTTTTGGAAAATAAGCACCAAAATTTTGTTCTAAATGTGGAATCACATTTAAGGTAGCAGGAGCTTGATAAGGATTTGAGCCGTTGTAAGTAGCAAACCTGTTTGCATATTGCACCATCTTAGGATCGGTAAAAAAATATTGGTTTGCTTTTGCCATCGTTCTAAAAGCATCAATTTCTCCAAATCTTAAAAAAGATTTTGCAGTATTTACGTTGGTATAAGTATTTAAAAGGTGTAGTGATTTTTCTAGAAAAACCTCATGTGTAACATCATAAATGGTTTCGCTTTTCTTTAAGAATGTTTTAATTTCTTGCTTGGTAGAAATGGTGTTTTTTTCTATCTCTTCTGCAAATTTATCAGCATTGGCGTAAGCTGTTAAATTTGTTTTATCATCCCAAAAATACCGACAAACTTCTTCTAATTTTTCGTACTCAAAATAATCTGACGGCTTTTTACCTGCCAATTTAAAAAGTTCATCTACGTATTGCGGCATTGTAAATAGGCTTGGCCCTGCATCAAAGCGATAACCACCCTGCTCAAATTGAGACAATTTACCGCCCGGATAATTATTAGCTTCAAATACAGAAACCTTACATTGATCAATTGCTAACCTAATAGCCATGGCTATTCCTGCAATTCCAGATCCTATTATTATTGCTTTTGGCATCTTCTTTAAGAATACAAAATTAAATTACATCCTGTTTTAGATGATGGCATTTTATTTTAAAGAATCTAATAAAGTAAATATTTTTTGCCTTATAGCCGATGTATTTCCATTATAATTATTGACGATTAGTGAAAAACAAAGAGGTGTTTTACCTGCCGAATTTACATAACCAGCATAACCCAAAACATCTGCAATGGAGCCGCTTTTCATTTTTAAGTTGTTGTAAATGGGCAAACTATTAAAATAAACATCAAACCAAATTTCTTTTTTTGCTTGATATAAAATATTAGCCATTGTTAAAGTTGCTACTCTATTTTGTGGCGAAAGTCCGCTGCCATCAACTATATTTAAACTGGCAATATCAATTCCTTTTTCTTTCCAAAATTTTTGAATTGCTATTAATCCTTCAATAATTGAAGCGTTTTTACCAAATTTCCAACCTATAGTTCTCACTAATTGCTCTGCAAATAAGTTGATGCTTTTTTTGTTTAACCAATAAACTATTTCTTTTAAAGAAGGAGATGTAATTGTTGTTAAAGGTTTTAAATCTTTTTGCAATTCGTTTGTTTTGGCTGCCGCAGAGGCTTGTGTTTGATAACCATTTTTAGTTAAAAAATCTGCAACCTCATAAGCCATTGCCAAAGCTGGGTCTGGCAAAGAAATCCCAATTTCTTTTCTTAAATCTTTGCCATAAGTTCCCCTTAAATAAATTTGAGAAGTATAAGGAGCGGAATATGCAAAAACATGATCTCCGGATCCATTTTCTCCAGTTTTAAGTTCATTTGTGATATTTAGAAAAGGATAAACTTCATATAAATTATTAATTTTCACTTCAGATCCAATTGTTTTTCCCGGTGTAAAACTTAACTCAAAAAGATTTTCTCCCCAGCATAATTGCGATGTTCCTGCGCCATAATAATTACCAATGTCTTCCCAAATCCAACCTATCGGTAAAGATTGAGTATCCCAATCGCTTACGTCTGCAATCACTTTTCCATTAATGGTTTTAATTCCTTTCTGCTGTAATGCGAATAAAATTTTATTTAAAATCTGTGATTTTTTTGTCTTTTCCCAACGCGAGCTGCCTAAAGTTGGGTCTCCTCCACCCTTGATGATTAGATTGCCGTTTAAAACTCCATTTAAGATTTCTCCTGAATAAGAAACATCGGTTTTAAACGTAAAATCTTCTCCCAATAAAGCCAATGCAGTTGCAGATGTTATGGTTTTTAAGGTGGAAGCAGGAGCTACTCCAATATTTTGATTATTCCCAAAAATGAGTTTGCCATTTGCTGAATTTACTACAGAAAAAGAGATGGTAGCATATTTTAATTGTTCATATTTAGAAAAATTCTCAAAAGCATTGTTGATTTTGCTTTGTAAGGTTTGGGCTTTCACCGATGAGATGATGATGAAACTAAAAATTATTAATAGAGATTTTTTCATTGAGGGCAAAAGTAAAATATGTAAATTGACTAACTAGAAATTTTATTGGTATTTATTTAAAAGAGAAATTTTACTATGATTTAAAAAATTGGGATGGCCCAAGTGCTACCCTACATATGTGAAGATCGCTTTACCTATAATTGGTCCAAATTTAATAGGAACGTAGTGCCAGCACTAGGGCAATCCTGATTGTAAGTGAATTTATCTTTCACCTCATTTCAAACAATCTTAAAATTTCTTTTCTATTTTTTACTAAATTTAGCCTTTGAATATGCTATTAACTTTGCCAATTACAATGGCCGATACCCAAACACAAGAAGAAACATTTACTTTAGATGAGGTTTTAAGCTCGTTAAAAGTAGTAAACCGCTTAATTTTATGGAATGATGAAGTGAATAGCTTTGACCATGTTATTAAATGTTTAATGAAATACTTAGATTACTCTGAACCACAATCCGAAAAAATAGCTTGGACAGTGCATAACGATGGAAAATGTGCCATTTTAGAAGGTTCATTTACTGAAATGGAAGTTTACCGAAAAATTTTACAGCAAGAAGGTTTAACCGTTTCTGTTGATTAATTTAAAGTATTTAAAATCTCTAAAAAATCTTTTTGTGTGGCTTGTGTTTTATCTTTTGCATACCAAGCATGTACTTTTTCTATCCTATCTTCTTTGGTCATTTGTATATCTTTTACCCAATCAGTAACTAAAATTTTCAAATCTTTTGGTCGTGATCCCCAAGAAGCAACCTCAATTAAATCTTGATCTAAAACAATTACTATTGGAATTGCTCTGCTCCCATTTGTTAGATGTTGATCCATAATATCTAGATTTTGATCTCGTAAAATAAACCTAACAGAAATTTTACCATCAGATAATTCTGCTATTTTATTAATTACTGGAGTGGTTTGTGAAGCATCTCCACACCAACCTTCGGTAATGATTAAAAAGGTATAAAACTGTTTAATTTGTTTTAATTTATTAATTATTTCATTGCTGATTTGAGCTGTTTTATCTAGCCTTTTCATGCGCTGAACGTTTAAACGTGTATAATTTATCAACTCAGATTCTACATTGTTTTCCGTTGTTTTATGTTCAGAAAGTTTAAAATCTATATAATTTCTATATTCAAGATATGTAAATCCATTCTGGATTAATTGTGGGTCGTAATTCATTTTCTATCTGTAATAAAGTGGTTACTGTATGGTAATATATAAAACAGCGTACCAAATTTGCGGTTATCAAACCAAATTATAAGAATTAAAATTAATCATGAAAAATAGCTTATTAACCTTTTTATTGTCATTATTTTGTATTGTTTCCTTTGCCCAAGAAATTACGGTTAAAGGAAAATCTGTTGATGGTAAAGATGGGTCTCCAATTGGTTTTGCAACAGTTAATTTATTGGATTTAGCTGGTAAGCCAGTAAAAGGCGGGCAAACAGATTTAGATGGCAATTTTTCTTTTGCAAAAGTTGATGAGGGTGGTTATATCTTAAAAATAAGTTTTGTAGGCTATGCGCCTTTCTCTAAAAGTATTATAATTACTAAAGACCCAAAAAGTTTTAACCTAGGAACTATAAAACTAGAAAAAGGAAAAGGTGCTTTATTGAATGAAGTTGTAGTTACCGGCAAAAAAAACATTATTGAACTTGGTATAGATAGGAAAGTTTTTAATACCGATCAAAGTATAGTAAGTCAGGGTGGTTCTGCAACAGATTTATTAGCTACAGTTCCATCAGTACAGGTAGATTTAGATGGAAATATAAGTTTAAGAGGAACAAATAGTGTTAGGGTTTTGATAGATGGCAAGCCATCAACTTTTGGTGGTGGTAATATTACAGCAATCCTGCAATCTTTACCAGCTAGTGCAATTGAAAGAGTAGAATTAATTACCAATCCGTCTTCTAAATACGATGCTGAAGGGCAATCTGGTATTATCAATATCGTTCTAAAGAAAAATCAAAAAATTGGTTTAAATGGAAATGTAGCAGTTACAGTCGGCAGATTTAATAATTATAATGCTAACGGAAGCTTAAATTATAGAGATCAGAAATGGAATCTTTCTGGAAATTACAGCTACAGAACTGGCGATAGACCTGGCTCTGGAAATACAAATACAATATTTTTAAATCCTCAGGCCAATGTTGCACCTTTTTCTTTTTCTAATCAAATATCAAATAGAAGTGGCCAAAATAACACCTTTAAATTAGGTGCCGAAAGATATTTTACAGAAAAAACCTCTGTTGCTTTATCCGGCAATTTTTCTTTTGGAAATGATTTAGACCAAGATGATTTAAGTCAGCGGTTTTTAAGTGCCAACAATAATTTATTAGATTACGGTATAGGATTAAACACCGAAAAACAAAACGAATTTGGTTATGATCTTAATTTAGATTTTGCCCATAAATTTAAAAAACCTAAAGAAGAGCTTACCGGTAATTTTTCTTATGGCAATGGCACAGAAGACCAAACTGAAAGAATTGTACAAAATTTTTTTAGCAGCAACGGTGCTATTTCTCAAAATAGGATTTCTTCTAATAGAAGAAATGATATTGCCAATGGAACAAATAGTTACAACATCCAATTAGATTATACGCTTCCTTTAAAAAAAGAAAGCAAGTTAGAAGCCGGTTATAGAAGTACCTTAAAATACAATAATGAGAATCAATATTCTGATACCTTAATTACCAATACCATCAATTATAGCAAGGATAATACGCAAAGCAATCTTTTTGAACTTGACGATATTGTACATGCAATTTATGCCAATTACCAAAACCAGCTGACTAAAAACTTTGGTTTCCAATTTGGCTTACGTACAGAGCAAGCCTATTTAAACACTAAAATTACTGGCTTAAATGCCAACGGACAAGTTTTAATTTCTCCAAATAAACTGGATTACTTAAGGGTTTATCCGAGTATTTTTTTTACGCAAAAATTTAAAGAAAATAATCAATTGCAATTAAGCTATTCTAGAAGGGTAAACAGGCCAAGAGGATATCAAACCAATCCTTTCCCAGACCGTTCTGACCGTTATAACATTAGGATTGGTAACCCCAATCTTAGACCAGAAGATATTCATTCTTTTGAGTTTAGTTATGCCAAATTTTGGCCAGCAGTTACATTTACATCATCGTTATATTACAGACAGGTAAATGATGTGGTGCAAAGCTTAAGAGATAACAACCCTGATGAAATAGGCGGAACCGTCTCTAGATATTTTAATTTAACCAAAAATCAATCTGTTGGTTTAGAGTTGATTAGCAGAGCAGATATTACCAAAAAATTAAACGTAACCGGAAACTTGAATTTATTCCAAACCTATTTTACAGGACAAGCAAACTTAGGTATTAATGATAATTCTGGTTTTAATTATAACGGAAACCTAACCACCAATTATAATATAAACAAAGGTCTTACAACACAGGTTACTGCCTTCTACATGGCTCCAAGAACTTTATCGCAAGGGCAAATTAAAGAAATGGTAAGTATAGATGCAGGTTTGAAACAAGACATACTTAAAAATAAAGCAAGTATTTCCTTTAATATGAGAGATATATTAAACTCAAGGAGGTTTGGTTTAATTACAGATAACGGTGTATTTGTGCAGGATTGGGAAAGACGAAGACGAGGTAGGGTTTTTAGCTTGACATTTAATTATCGTTTTGGTCAAAGCAATTTAGATGGTAAAAAGCAACAAAGAAAATCTTCTCAGCCAGAAGATGATATGGGATTTTAAACCAATTGAGGTTTTTTTTGTCATAAGCATTCGTTAAAATTTTTTTTTATACTTGTTTGCTTTGATTAAAACAATTATCTACTTAAAATACTGTCTTATTTTACTGATCTGTAGTATTAAAACAACTATTGCACAAATTAACCCCGGAAGTTTAAGTGGGAAAGTTGTTGATTTATCTCATAAAGAATCCATTCCGTTTGTAAATATTTTCCTTTACGGTGGTGCAGATAGTACAACTGCAAAAACTTTCCAAACAGATGCTAACGGAAATTTTTCTATTAAAAATTTAAGTCCATCTACTTATACCATCAAGTTTTCTTTTGTTGGCTATCAAACCAAAACCTTCTCTAAAATCTTATTAGAAGATACAAGATATACCATCAATTTAGGCGATGTTCCATTAGATGCGGATAGCAAAATGCTAAACGAGGTGGTGATAGAATATAAAAAGCCAATTATAGAAATGCAGGACGATAAGATTGTTTACAATGTGGATCAAAGCATTTTCTCTGAAGGCAGCGTGACAACTGATATTTTAAAGAACGTTCCGTTAGTTACTGTAGATATTGATGGCAAGCCAACCATTGCAGGTAAAAGAAACACAAGAATTTTTATAGATGGAAAGCCCTCAGATTATAGTGCAAGTAGCATTGGCGATTTGCTGGGTATTTTACCATCAGATGCAATAGAAAGTATAGAAGTAATAACAGATCCTTCTTCAAAATTTGATGCCGATGGCGATGGAATCATCAACATCGTTATGAAAAAAGGAAAAAAACTGGGCCTTACCGGTAACATGACCTCTAGGGTGGGTACCATGGGAAATTATAATGGAGGTATATTTTTATCTAAAAAGAACCCAAAATTCTCGTTTTCTGCCAATGCGGGCTTAAATCATGGGGTTAGGCTGTTTGATGGAAATTCTAACAGAATAAATATTTTTAGCGATACCACTTACAATAATCAAGACAATAATAATAACAGAATATCTAATGGATTTAATTCTAGATTTGGCGCTGCTTATCAGATAGATTCGGCTCAAAATTTAAAGTTTTCTTTAAGAGGAGGATTTAACAATGGCAATAATCAATCATTGTCAAATAACTTATTGCTTAACAATGATCAGTTAGGTCAAAACTTACGCCGGCAAAATAACCTAACAAATGGCAATAATTTAAATCTAGGTGTAGATTTAGATTATACTCTCACAAAAAAAGATAAATCTCAATATGCAATCGGTTTAAACTATCAAAAAAACTCTTCTAATAGCAATAGAGATTACTCCCGCTTTTTATTAAATCCAGATGGCTCTACAAGAAACACCAATCCAAGTCTGCAGAATAATGACAACCAAGATTTTGGTAACATTTTTGAAATCAACGCCGATTATGATAAAGGATTTAAATTTTTAAATAGTAAAATAGAAGCAGGCGCAAAAGGCTCATTCAATTTTTCTGACCAAAGCCAAGCAGCAAAAACGTTTGATTATACCTTAAATGATTATGTTTTTAATCCATCATTAACCAATAA
>JACMNZ010000157.1 GCA_014378285.1 Pseudopedobacter sp. | reverse complement strand
GCAGATGGATAAAATTTTCCCAACCTAAAAGCATCAAAAAAATTCTTAATCATAAAAAACGAAGGGTTTAAATTTTGAATCTAATTATCGTTAGGAAAATAATTTATCTCTTTTTATTGCATCTCGTTCTAGCTTCTTCAGCTTTTTACCGTAAGCGAGTTTAGTTATTAATACAAACAAAACCGGAACTACAAATATCGCTAAAGATGTTGCTGCCAACATCCCACCAAAAACCGTCCACCCAATTGTCCTTCTTGATTCTGCCGCCGCACCGCTGGCAAAAACTAAAGGCAAAACTCCCAAAATGAAAGCAAGGGATGTCATGATAATTGGTCTTAACCTTAGATCTACCGCTTGCAAAGTAGCTGTTAAGATGTTAACTCCTTTATCTACACGTTCTTTAGCAAACTCTACAATTAAAATCGCATTTTTTGCCGCTAAACCAATTAAGGTTATCAAACCAATTTGTGCATAAATATTATTACTTATACTAGGTATCATAGTAAGCACCAAGATAGAACCAAAAGCACCAATTGGGACAGCAAATAAAACAGAAAACGGTATAGACCAACTTTCATAAAGTGCTGCTAAGAACAAGAACACGAATAAAAGTGATAATCCAAAAATTAAAGTAGAGCTGTTGCCAGCCAATACTTCTTCTCGGCTTAAGCCAGAAAACTCATAACCATAACCTTCTGGTAATTCTTTTGCGGCTACTTCTTGCAAAGCTTTGATGGCATCTCCACTACTTACACCTGCCGCCGGAGAGCCGTTTATTTCTATTGAACGATAAATATTATAATGGGAAATTAAAGAAGGACTTTCAATCACCTTAATAGTTACTAAAGAACCCAGAGATATCATTTCGCCTTTGCTATTTCTAACATAATATTTTTTCAATTCGTCAACTGAAGAACGATAAGTGCTATCAGCTTGAGCTACAACCCTAAAATTTCTTCCATATAGGTTAAAATCGTTTACATAAGAACTTCCTAATAAGGTTGATAATGTGCTATAAACATCATTTAAAACAACCCCTAGCTTTTTAACCTTTTCCTTATCTACATCAATTTGATAACTAGGAGTATTGGTGCTAAAAAACGTAAAGGCTTTTCCAATTTCAGGTCTTTTGTTAACCGCTGCTAAAAACTTTTTAGCAACTGCGTCAAATTTCTTAATATCATCTGCACTGGTAGTTTGCTGCAGCTCAAAAGTAAAACCTGCAGTTGCACCTAAACCTGGAATAGCTGGTGGGCCAATTGCTAAAACTCTTGCTTCTTTTATATCTGCAGTTCTTTTTTGAATCTCTGCCATAATATTTGTAAGCTGTAATTCTTTACTCTTCCTATCTTCCCAAGGATCTAAAAGGACGAAAATTGTACCTGCATTAGATTTATTAGAGAAACTGATGATGTTTAACCCAGCCAAACCACCAACCGTTTTTACTCCCGGAATTTGCTTTAACCTTTTTTGGATTTCTACGAGCATATTTTTACTCCTGGTAGTGGATGCCGCTTCTTGCATTTCATAAGTTACATATAACCTACCCTCATCTTCTTGTGGTACAAAGCCAGATGGTTTATTTTTAAATAGGAAAAACAAAGCAACAAATAGACAAACCATCATGATTAATACTTTTGGTGTAGCCCTAATCCAGGATGCAACTCCTTTTGTATAAGATCTATTAAATCTATCAAAGCCTTTGTTAAACCAGATAAAAAATTTATCTAACCAATTTTTCTTATCGTTTTCTCCTTTACTTGGTTTTAGCATTATGGTACATAACGCTGGAGTTAATGATAATGCAACAAAAGCAGAAATAATTACAGAAACCGCAATTGTTATGGCAAATTGCTGGTATAAACGACCTACAATTCCAGGTAAAAAACCTACTGGAACAAACACCGCCGCTAATATTAAGGCAATAGCTATAACAGGTCCTGAAATATCTTTCATAGCCCTTTGAGTAGCTTCTTTCGGCGATAATTTATTATGATCAATATAATGTTGAACAGCCTCTACCACCACAATAGCATCATCTACTACAATACCAATAGCTAATACAAAAGCGAATAAAGTAAGCGTGTTAATAGTGAAACCAAACGGAATAAAGAATATAAAAGTTCCGATTAAGGATACCGGAATGGCTAAAACAGGAATTAAAGTTGCTCTCCAATTTTGTAGAAACAAGAAAACTACAATAACCACCAACACCAACGCTTCTAACAAAGTATGTAGAACCTCTTCCATAGAAACCTTCACTACAGAAACCGTTTCTAAAGGCATTACATAATCAATATCTTTTGGAAACGATTTTTTCAACTTAGTTAAAGCCTCAGTTAATCCTTTATAAGTGTCTAATGCATTTGCGCCTGGAGCTTGATAAATTAAAACGAAAGCTGCTGGTTTACCGTTTACAAAAGCATTGGAACTGTAATCAAATTTACCCAACTCTACCCTTGCAACATCTTTTAAGTAAACAATAGTTCCATCAGCAGGGACAGTTCTTACAATAATGTTTTCAAACTGCTCTGGTTTATTTAACCTGCTATTTGTTAGTACGCTATATTCAAAAGTTTGTGTATTTGGTTGTGGGTTTCCCCCGATGGTTCCTGCTGCCACCTGTAAGTTTTGCTCTCTTAAAGAATTTAAAATATCGGTTGTTGTTAAATTCAAATTGGATAATTTTTCTGGATTTAGCCAAACCCTCATACTAAATTCAGCTGCCCTAGAAACAATATCACCTACGCCTTTTACCCTTTGAAGCGCATCTTTAACATATAAATTGGCGTAATTACCAACAAAAGTCTCATCATGAGTGCCTTTAGGCGAGTAAAATGCCAAAGCAACCATAATACTCGGATTTTTTTTGGCAACAGTTAAGCCCAAACTTTTTACTGCATCAGGTAATCTTGGTTCTGCAACTCTTACCCTATTTTGTATTTCAACTGCGGCATTGTTAATATCCGTACCTAATTCAAAATTTACATTGATAGAACTTTGACCACTTGATGTAGAATTACTCGACATATAAGTCATTCCGGGTGTACCATTAACCTGTGTTTCAATGGCTGTTGTAGTAGTTTGTTCTACAGTTTGAGCATCTGCGCCAGTAAAGTTTCCGGAAATAGAAACAGAAGGCGGCGTAATATCAGGATATTGCGCAATGGGCAAATTGAGCATAGAAATTAACCCGACCAATACAATTACAATAGAAACAACTATTGCAGTTACTGGTCTTTTTATAAATACATCTGATATCATTTATCTATTTTAATTATTCGCTTGTGCGATGATAATAAAGAATTATTAAGCTGACTATAAATTATTTACCCGCTGGTTTTTGATTTGATTCTTGAGGTTTTGGAGCTTCTGTAGTAATAACAGATCCTTCTCTTAAATTTTGAACGCCTTCAACCACAATTTTATCTTCCTCTTTTAAACCATCTTTTACAATTACATTTTTATCTATGGTTTTACCTAAAATCACTTTGCGTTGAGAAACCTTGCTACTATCGCCCGGAACGTACACAAAGAACTCTCCTAATTGCTCGGTAACAGCTTTATAAGGAATTAAGATAGATTTTGAACCACCATTACTTTTAACCCTAACGGTTGCATTCATTCCTGCAATCAGCATGTTTTTATTATTGGGAAAAACAAGTCGAGCTTTAATTGTTCCGGTTTGAGGATTAACGGCTCTATCCAATAAAGAAAATTTCCCGGGATTTGGATAAGCATCTTCTCCAAATGCCAATGTGAAAGTAGAGTCGCTAATGTTTTGTTTATCATTTAATAATTTATTAAAACGATAGATTTCTTTTTGATCGATATTAAAATCAACTGCTAGCTCACCTACTGTAGAAATGGTGTTTAAAATAGTTTGTCCGGTTGCAACCGCTGTACCAACTTTAACTTGAGAAATTCCTATTATTCCATTAAATGGAGCGTAAACCTTTGTGTACTTCACATTTGTTTGTACCGCATTTATATTTGCCTTGCCTGCAGAAACTTGTTCTATAGCAACCTGTAAAGCAGCATCGGCATTATCTACCAATTGTTTTGCTATTGCATCTTTCTTATCCAGCTCGTGGTAACGATCAGCATCTTTTTGCGCTTTATTTAAGTTAGCTTTTTGAACTTGCAAGCCAGCCAAAGCTTGTTGATAGTTTGCAGCGTAAAGCTGATTATCAATACTATATAATAACTGTCCTTTACTAACTTTATCGCCGTCCTTAAAATAAATCCCTGTAATATTCCCACTTACCTGAGGGCGTAATTCTATTAGATTTAAGGCTACAACAGTTCCTGGATACTCATCAAAATATGATGCATTTAAAAACTTAACATTTTCTACAGTTACTTGTGTAGCTGGCGGTGGAGCGGCAGATTTATCTTTATTGTTGCTGCAAGAGAATAAAAAAAACAAGGAAGTTGAGGCTAAAACAGCAATTGATTTATTAGATAACATATCTATTATTGATTATTATTTTTTAATATTTAATTTGACCCAATGCTTTTTCAACATCAACTTTACTAATTAATAATTGGTAAACAGCATTAAAGTAATTAATTTCTGCTGTACGTAAATCGGTTTCAGAAACAATTACTTCTAAGTAAGTTTTAATTCCAGATCTATATTGTAAATTAACAACATCATAAACCTCTTTTGCCAAACCTGTGTTTTCTTTAAGTGCCAAATAATTAGCGAAATTACTTTGATAGGTTGATAAAGCTAGTTGATATTCTGAATTTACATCATTTTTAAAGACCTCTAAATCAAGTTCGTTACGTCTTAATCTAAATTGGGCAATGTTTATGTTGTCTCTCCTTTTGCCACCTTGAAAAATTGGTAAACCTAAAGTGATACCAGCGTAAGAATTGGGGAAATTACGATTGTATAAATCGACAAAATTATTGTTTTGAAAATTAAAATTATATGCACCATTGGCAGATACAGAAGGCAAGAAACTCCATTTATTATATTTTACGCTAGCTTCAAGTAGTTTTTTTTGAGTTTGTAATTGTGCAAATTCTATCCTGTTGCTAACATTCAAATTTTGAGTGGAATCAATAAAAATTTCGTTTTCTAATTGTAAGCTGTCGTAAACAATATTCAATTTTTCATTCTCTGGGTAATTCATTAAAGATTTTAAAAATTCTACCCTCGCTTTTAATACAACTTCATTACTTTTTTGATTTGCTTTTGTATTATTTAAAGTTATGGTTGCTCTTTTATAATCTATTTTATCTGTGATGCCGGCTTCATACTGATTGTAAGCATCTTTTAAACTTCTTTCTAACCTTTTAATATTTGAATTAGAAATCTTGATTTGTTGTATAGTTGATAAAACATTATAGAACGCTTTTGAAACGTTAACAGCCAAATTTATTTTGTTATTGGTAGTGATTTGTTTTGATTGTAAGAGAACATCACCTTTGGTACTTGAAGCTAAAAGTGCATCTCTATTAAAGATATTTTGGGAAGCTGTAAATTGTGCGCTAGAAGTATTATTAACGCCCAACTGTACAGGATTGCCACCAATAATGGCGGTTTGTACAATAAAATTATGTTGTAAATTATAATTAAAATTTATTTGAGGATACCAATCTGCCAATTTACTTTTAATAGTAGATTCTGTAATTTTTTCATCTAAATATACCTGTTGGATAGTAGGTTGCCTTTTTAAAGCATATTGAATTGCTTCACTTAAAGTTACTTTTTGTAATAAACTATCTTTAACGATTGTTTGAGACCAACTAATTAAAGGAATTATTAAGCTAAGAATAATAAAAGATAATTTTACAAATTTCTTGCTTATGTAATTGTTCATATATCTAAATCCTTAAATCCTACAATAAAAATAATATCAAATTTTATTTGGATGGCAAAACTAACTTTTTAGAACTTTAATACTTGTAATTAAACTGCAATAATCTTGTGATAAAATCAATTAAAATTAATTTCAATGTATTTAATCATAAATTTTTAACACATATAAAATATGTATTGTTGTCAATATTGATTTTACAATACAATAATTTTATATTTCTATAATTATGTTTTGAATCAAATACAAGAAGATTAACAAAGATTTTTATTTACTTTAACAGTATGTTAACTCAATTAGACCTAAAAAATGTTTTAGTTTTGGATATTGAAACAGTACCTCAATACCAATATTTTGATGAGCTTCCCTCCCATTTTCAAAAACTTTGGGATTT
>JACMNZ010000014.1 GCA_014378285.1 Pseudopedobacter sp. | reverse complement strand
TGCGTATTATGCGATGATACGTTTAACCGGAAATAAAGAAGTTGCTCCTTTACCAACCACTCATTTTGCTAAAAGGGCAGTTTGGATGTCTGTTAAGGATATGCCTGAACTTGCTTTTGACCATAGCAGGATCTTTAGAAAAAGTTTTGAAAAAATCAAGAATAAAATCAGCTACCAACCTATAGCTTTTGAACTTTTACCAGAAAAGTTTACGCTTACCCAGTTACAACAGCTTTATGAAGTTGTATTGAATAAAAAACTAGATAAGCGTAATTTTAGAAAGAAGATGTTGGCTTACGATATCTTAAAAGAACTAGATGAAAAACAGAAGGGCGTATCTTACAGAGCTGCAAAACTTTATAAATTTGATAAACGTAAATACGCCAAAAATTTCCAAAAAGAACTTTCTTTTACCAGATAGATTTTGATTTAGCCTGATTATTTTTTTAAATTGACTTTGGGCATTTCAACACGCTATCCGTTATATCTTTTTTTGCTATTTGCATGTTGGTAAAGGGCAAAAAAAGGATGTCACTTCTATCGTTAATGCAAATAGATAAGAATTTTTGTAAGGACTTATGGATAATAAAATTAGGTAACTTATCCTTGTAATAAAGCTTAATTGTATATTTGCCATTCATGAAAATTCCAAAATTACAAGATATCATCATTTTTGAGAACGAAGATTTAATAGTGGTTAATAAACCGCCATTTATTAGTTCTTTAGATGAGCGTGAGAGTGAAGAACCAAATATTTTAAGGCTGGCAAAGCAATATCATGAAGATGCGCAAGTTTGCCACAGATTGGATAAAGACACTTCTGGAGCGATGATTATTGCTAAAAATCCAGAAACTTATCGTTTTGTATCTATGCAATTTGAACACAGAGAAGTTAGAAAAGTTTACCATGCTATTGTTGATGGTAGCCATGCTTTTAATGATCTTTTTATTGATTTACCTATTTTAAATGCAGGTAGGGGCAAAGTGATAATTAGTAGGGGAGAAGGTAAAAGAGCTGAAACTTACTTTAATTCTTTAAGGTATTTTAAACATTATACCTTAATTGAAGCAAAGCCAGTAACCGGTAGGATGCACCAAATTAGGATACATTTGGCAACACAGAGAGCTTCCATTACTGGAGATAAAGCATATAATGGTGAGCCCGCTTATCTATCAAAAATTAAAAGAAATTTTAGATTAAGTAAAAATGAAGAAGAACAACCTATAATGAAACGTTTTGCATTACATTCTAAAGAGGTTAGTTTTAAAATAAACGAAACGGAATCAAAAACTTTTACCGCAGATTATCCTAAAGATTTTGCGGTTTTATTAAAACTTCTTGAAAAAAACGATAGCTAATAAACTATTTTATTTTTTTTATCCTTCTTGATAATCTATTATGCAAAACAGCATACACTCCTGGTAAAATAGTAATTACTATTATTATCAACATAATTAAGGAGAAATTTCTCTTGAAGAAAGGAAAGTTTCCTAAAAAGTAGCCAGCAAAAAGAAAACTGCAAATCCATGCTACTCCCCCAATTACGTTGTAATAATTATAACGTGTTCTATCTAGTTTACCAATTCCTGCAACAAAAGGTACAATTGTTCTCAAAATAGGTAAGAATCTGCCTACTATTATTGCTTTAGCGCCATGCTTTTCAAAAAATTGATTAGTTTGAGCGTAGTATTCCAATTTTAGGATTTTATTTTCAGGCCTAAAAACTTTTGCACCCAAAACTCTTCCAATTTCGTAATTAACTATGTTACCCAATATTGCAGCTACAATAAGTAAAATGGCCAAATAATAGATATTTAAACCAGTATCTCCAACACCAATAATTGCCCCTGCAGCAATTAAAAGTGAATCTCCAGGTAAAAAAGGAGTAACTACAAATCCTGTCTCAGCAAAAACTATGATGAATAAGATTAAGTAAGTCCAAATACGATAATCTCTAATAATTTCACTTAAATGGACGTCAATGTGAAGTATGAAATCTATTATGTTTTTAATTATTTCCACGGTGTTTTTTTTGCAAAAGTATAAATTTAATTGATCATAGCGTAAGTTTTTAACGCTAATAAGGTGGCGTCTGTATTCTGCTTAAAAATTAATTATCATTTAAAATTCCAATATCAATATTAAAAGTAGGGCCACCATTAATTAAACCTTTAGCCCAAAGCGTATAAATTTTGCCAGCTTTAATGTCTATTGCGGTTTTATTAACCAATACTGTTTCACCACCAGTTTGCTTCACTTTTATATAGTAACTCCCAGGTTTAAATTCTAAGTAATTACTTCCTGCCCTAAAACCAATATTGCCATAATTGTAAACGCTATCGGTTGCTCTACTAGAGAATAACGCATCCAAACTTGATGAATTATAACTAGTATTTATAAATCTCACTTTTGCTTTACCTTGGGTTGGAGTGTTTAAACTATCTTTAAATGATATATAAGAGATAGAATCTTTTGAAATTTTACCAGCAATAAAAACGGTGTAGTTTTCTTTTGGGAGAAATAAGAAAGTAAGATCTGATCTGTAAACAACATTTCCACTTGCTTTTGTATAAATTAAAGATGTGCCGGCGTTCACATTCTGATTTGTAGATGAATCTGCAAAGTTTAATGGAGTTGGCGTTTTAGAGGTATCGTTAACAAACAAAGTTAGGTTATAACGTTCTGGCACTGCGTTTACAATTCTTAAACTAGCGGTGCCCAAATACATTTTTTTAGGAGGCGCTGTACACGCAGATAAATAACTTATTATAAGAATAACGAAGAGAATGTTTTTATTTAATAATTTCATAAAATGTTAAAATCACATTATTAAAGCAGTTTGAATAATACGTTTTCCATATTAAATTATTTTCCAGCTATCTAAACCTAAAAACGACTTAACCAGCAAATAATTCTACTACTTTTATTTTTTTAGGCATTATTAATTTGCGTAGTTTAGTTTTTATCTAAATCTAAGTTTTACAAAAAAGGCTCGATAATTACATCAAGCCTTCTTTAAATATAATTTTTTTAAATTATGCGTAATTATTCAGCATTACTGGCATTACTAACATTAAAATATCTTCGTTTTCATCTTTGATGCTTGGGAAAAGAATACCTGCTCTGTTTGGTGTACTCATCTCAATCGTAATCTCTTCTCCTGATAAATTGTTTAACATTTCAATCAAAAACTTAGCGTTAAAGCCAATTTCCATATCCTCACCATCATATTGACAACCAATTCTTTCATGCGCTTCGTTAGCAAAATCAATATCTTCTGAAGAAATATTCAATTCACTTCCGTTAATTTTTAACCGTACTTGGTGTGTAGTTTTGTTAGCAAAAATCACTACCCTTTTTAAACAATTTAAAAATAAACTTCTATCTAAAGTTAATTTATTTGGATTGTTTTGTGGGATAACCGCTTCATAATCAGGGTAACGCTCATCAATTAATCTACAAATTAAATTGATGTTTGCAAATTTAAAGAAAGCACTTGTGTTGTTATATTCTATAGAAACATTGATATCATCTGACGGAAGAGAAGATTTTAAAAGGTTTAATGCTTTTTTAGGCAAAATAAAAGAAGTTGCAGAATCTGCTTTTGCATCATTTCTTCTATATCTTACTAATTTATGAGCATCCGTAGCTACAAAAGTTACGTTTTGTGGCGAAAGCTGGCAGTAAACACCCGTCATTGCAGGTCTTAACTCATCATTACTAACCGCAAAAATTGTTTTATTAATTGCTTCTGCTAAAACCGATGCTGGCAAATTTACAGATGAGGCATCATCTACCGTTGGGATTTTTGGAAAATCTTCTCCATTTTCTCCGCTCAAGCGATATTTACCGTCACCGGCACTAATTTCTATTGCAAAAGTTTTATCATCAACAGAAAAAGCAATTGGTTGCTCTGGTAATGTTTTTAAAGTGTCTAATAATATTTTTGATGGAACTGCAATTTTACCGCCTTCTTTAGATTCTACTGCTAAAGAGGTTGTCATGCTGGTTTGCAAATCTGTTGCAGAAATGGTTAGGCTGTTGTCTTTTATCTCAAACAAGAAGTTTTCTAAGATTGGTAACACTGCGCTATTGCTTAATGCACCGCTAACTGCTTGTAAATGTTTTAATAATGTTGATGTAGAAACAATGAATCTCATTTTGCTTTTTTAGTTTAGCTTTTAAAAATCAAAAATATAAATTTTAAACTGCATACTTTCTCTTACGGTAAATATGTTGAAAAATACCGAAAGCTATCAACATTATTAGAGGAAACAAAGTATTTATAAGCTGCCATTTGGTTTTTTCTGCCACTAACTTTCCTTTGTCTAATAACCTTAATTTAATTTCTTTTGTACGAAGGGAAATCAAGCCAGAATCGTCCGTTAAATAATCTAATGCATTGAGTAAAAAAGTTTTATTGCCATAGGTTTGTTGGTTGTATTTATCATACCCTAATGGAAAAACAGAACCGTCTTTTGCACTAACCTCATTCTTAAAAATATCTCCGTCACTAAATACTAACATTTTGGTATTTACGCTTTTATTGATGTTTGCAACAGGAAAATTAACGCCTTCTGGTATTGGCCTATTTAAAAAATTTGATTTAAAACTTCCTTCTAACAATACACAAACTGGTTTTGGTGTACTTTGAAAAAGTTTTGGGTCTGGCGTATCTTCAATCATATTTAAAGATATGATTGTTGGTGTTTGCAGTTCTCTATTGTATGGTGAAGTAGTTAAAAGTATTGTTTTCTTAACGTTTTTTGTGGCGATGGTATCAATTGTATTTATAAATTCTGTTTTGATGCCATCTAAATTTTTCACCATTGGATGTAAGCTTACAGGCATAATAATAGGATAAAATAACCAAGGGACCATTTGTATTTGAGCTTGTCCGGCAACTTCGCCGGTGCTTACAGGGATTTGCCCGCAATTCATATCCCCAATTAAATCGTAATTGATGCGGATGCCATAGGTGAAGAGCTGATCATCTAAATTTAGTTTTTTTTGAAAAGCCAATTGTTCTCCTTTTCTAGAGCTTCTCATGCTATCCAAATCTGCATTTACTTGGTCTATTGTCCAAATAATTTTGCCACCGTTCATTAAAAATTGGTCGATTTTATATTTCTCTAATTCAGAAAATTGCGTTTCTGGTTTGGCAATTATCATCACTTTTAATTTGCTGATGCCATCATAAGTGATTTGTGAAAGGTTGATTCTTCCTGCTTCATAACCATCTGATAAAGATTTCATAGCATCTGCTAAATGCGCATCATCTAATTCTCCGTGACCTTCTGTAAAGCCTACTCTTGGCTTTCCTCCCGAGCTTATTTTTTTAATGGCAGATGAAAAAGCATATTCTAGGTTTTGGATAGAGTTATTTAAAACTTCTTCTGGGCTTACACCGATGCGGGTTTGCAGCAATTTTACCGGTATTTCTTTACCTCGATAAGAAACTATTGCAGCTGGGAAAATCATTTTTTGAGATAAACCACTTTCTGTTTTTATACTAAGATTTGTTGGCTCAATCCCTTTTCGTTGCAATTGATTAAAAACTTCTTCTTGTTCTTGTTGATTTTTTCCTGCAATTGGATCAACAAATTCATACTCTAAATTATTGCCAGCATAAGCTTTATAATCAATTAATAAATCTTTAGTGGCACTTCTAAGCCTTTTAAATCCTGATGGAAAATCGCCTTCAAGATAGATAGTAACTTTTACGGGTTCTTTTAAATCTTGTAAAATTTGGGTGCTGATATTAGAAATAGTGTATCGTTTTTCTTTTGTAAAATCTATCCGTGTAAACGCAAATTGAGATAAAATATTGATGATGATAATTGCAACTATTACGATTATCAGTTGAGTAAAATCTTTCTTTTTTTGTTGGTTTACCATTTTCTAGCTCCTAAAATTGTTTTGGTAATCAATAAAAACAAAGCAATAAAACTCAAGAAATAAATTAAATCTCGGCTATCCAAAACCCCACGACTAATAGATTGGTAATGCTCATTTATACCTAAATTAATCAATACGTTATCAAATTTTTGTAGTGATAATACTTGGCTTGCCGATTCAAATCCGCTGAAAGCGAAAAAACATAAAAAAACCGCTATTGCAAAAGCAATTATTTGATTTTTGGTTATAGATGAAGAAAAAATCCCTATAGAAACAAAAGTTCCTCCCAATAAAAATAAGCCAATATATGAGCCAATTACTGCTCCGGTATCAATATTACCAATTGTTACACCTAACTGGTAAACTGAGATGTAATAAATTAACGTTGGAATAAGAGCGAATAAAACAAGGGTTAAAGCGGCTAAATATTTCCCTAAAACAATATCCCAATCCGTTAATGGGCGGGTGGCTAATAGTTCAAAAGTTCCTTCTTTTTTTTCTTCGGCTAAAGAACGCATGGTAATTGCCGGGATTAAAAACATAAATAGATAAGGAATGGTATTAAATAAGTTATCTAGAGTTGCATAACCATATTCTAAAATGCTGGTATTAGGGAAAACCCAAAGAAACAAACCTAAAACCACCAAAAATAAACCGATGGTAATGTAGGCTACAAATGAGCTGAGATAGGAGTAAAGTTCTTTTTTGAATATCGTTAACATTTTTTTTAATCACAAAGTTCAAGGAGTTTTTACCACAGAGAACACAATTTTTATTTTTAATCGTAAAAGACGCAAAGTTTACAGAGCTGGGTGTCTGATTTTCTACCATTAAGGAATTAAAGAAAATTAAGAAAAAAGCTACAGGCTTAATTTTTCTTAACTCCCTAATGTTTATTTTATTTTTTAAAATCTATCTAATAAATTTTGTGTTTTCTAGTGTTCAATCACGAGTCAATTTTACAAATATCGGTTCTAGGCTGGTTTCATTATGTTCTTCTAAAAGCCCTTTTAAAGAATTATTTGCTACAATTTTTCCTTTATTTACGATGATGACTTCATCACATATTGCCTCCACTTCTTGCATAATATGTGTTGAAAGAATCACAGTTTTGGTTTTACCCAACTCTTTTATTAGTTTTCTAATTTCAATCAATTGGTTTGGGTCTAAGCCCGAGGTTGGCTCATCTAAAATTAAAACTTTGGGGTCATGGATAATGGCTTGCGC
>JACMNZ010000156.1 GCA_014378285.1 Pseudopedobacter sp. | reverse complement strand
TTTATTTACAAAATAATGACGGAAAAAAAATAATTATCTTCATTACTTTTCTAAACCTTAATCTACTTTTACAAAAAATGAAAACTAAAATATTATCCTTTCCAATATTTTTATTTCTGATGTTAGTAGCTTTATTATCTACTCATTCAGGAAAAGTTTTCAATCAAAATTTTTCTACTCAAAAACCTAGAAATCAATTTTCTAAAAGCTTATTACAAGATCAAAAAATCTCTATTTTAATGAAACATGATTTATCAAATTATGATGATGATTTTATCAGTGTAGAAAATGATGATGATGATTTTGTATTTATCAGAAAACTAATTATACCTACACATTATTTAATGTCTTTCTTATTGGTAGCTATTTTTATTTTCTGCCTGCTTCGTTTTAAAAACAGATTACCTTCTTGTAATCATTTCTCTTATGCAGCAACACCTACTTATCTTCTTCAAAGAGTATTAAAAATCTGATATTCCAAATATAATTTTTTATCAATTTCTTAAGAATCAATATATAAATTATTTGATCCTTTGATTGATAAGCTTTCTGCTATTTCAAAAATTTCATCCTTCACTTTCTAAAAAAATCATTTAAAAATGAAAAAATTTTTAATGCTTGCGCTTGTCTGTGCAATCCTTGTTCAAGTTGGCTGCAAGCCTAAAAATCAAGTTAAAGAAGAAGAAACAGAATATGCTGTAACCAATCCTTTAAAAATAGACACTTCGGCTACAAAAGAATATGTTTCTCAGATTAAATCAGTTCGTAATATCCAGTTAAGGGCACAAGAAAAAGGCTACCTACAAAAAATTTATGTAGATGAAGGGCAATCCGTAAAAGCTGGTCAGCTGTTGTTTAAGATTATGCCAACTATGTACCAATCTGAGCTTCTAAAGTCAAAAGCGGAGGAAAAAGCTGCACAAATAGAAGTGCAAAACACCAAGACTTTGTCTGATAAAAATATCATCTCTAAAAATGAACTTGCAATGGCACAGTCTAAATTAAATCAGGCTGTAGCCGATGTTAGTGTTGCCAAACTGCATTTATCGTTTACAGATATTAAAGCTCCGTTTGATGGCACAATTGATAGAATTCCTTTAAAACTTGGGAGCCTGGTTGCTGAAGGCGATTTGTTAACCACCCTATCAGACAATAGCCAAATGTTTGCTTATTTTAATGTTTCTGAGCCAGAATACTTAAACTATCAGGAAGATGTTGCCAATCGTGGAAATAAAAAAGTAAGCTTAATGCTAGCCAATAACCAGCCCTTAAAATACAAAGGAGTTGTTGAGTTAATTGAAGGGCAATTTGACAGCGAAACAGGAAACATCGCCTTTAGGGCAAAATTTCCCAACCCTGATAAATTATTAAGAAACGGAGAAACGGGTAAAGTACTGATGACCGTTCCACTAAAAAACGCATTAATTATCCCACAAAAATCAACTTTTGAGATACAAGATAAAATTTTTGTGTTTGTTGTTGATGATAAAGGAGTTGTAAAATCTAAGCCAATAACCGTTGCCAGTGAATTAGATGATCTATACATAGTTTCTGGTGGATTATCTGAAAAAGATAGGATTTTATTGGAAGGTATACAAAAAGTAAAAGACGATGATAAGGTAAAAGTGAAATTTGTAGCTCCCAAAGAAGTGATTAAAGGTTTGCAATTAAAAGCAGAATAAGGTATAATCCACAAAGATAATTGTATGTTTAATAAATTTATACACAGGCCTGTCCTGTCAATAGTCATCTCCCTCATCATTACTTTTTTGGGCGTTTTGGCAATTACCCAACTTCCTGTTACACAATTTCCCTCCATTTCTCCACCAAAAGTAAATGTTACCGTAGATTATCCAGGTGCAAATGGGGAGTTAATAATTAAATCTGTAATCATTCCTTTAGAAAGAGCCATCAACGGAGTTCCAGGGATGAAATATATGGAATCAGGTGCTGGCAATGATGGACAAGGTAGTATTCAAATCATATTCAACCTTGGTATCGACCCAAATCAAGCTGCAATCAATGTACAAAATTTGGTTGCATCAGTCATCAATAAACTTCCTCCGGTGGTTGTACGTGAAGGTGTGAAGATAACTAGGGAAGAATCTAATATGTTAATGTACATCAACCTGTACGCAAAGGATTCTAAAATTGACCAAAAATTTCTCTATAATTTTGCCGATATTAACCTATTACCTGAATTAAAAAGGGTAAAAGGAATTGGCTTTGCGGATATTTTAGGAAACAGAGATTATGCCATGAGAATTTGGCTTAGGCCAGATAAAATGTTAGCGCACCAGATTTCTGTTGATGAAGTTTTAAGAGCTCTAAATGAACAAAGTTTAGAAGCTTCGCCAGGTAAATTAGGAGAAAGCTCGGGTAAAAAATCGCAAGCTTTTGAATATGTTTTGAAATATCCAGGTAGATTTTCTACTAAGCAAGAATATGAAAATGTGATCATAAAGTCTAGCGCTGATGGCGAGCTTTTAAGACTTAGAGATGTTGCAGATGTTGAATTTGGAAGTGAGTATTATGATCTTTATTCAAATCTAAATGGCAAGTCATCGGCAGCAATCGTTCTAAAACAATCCTATGGCAGCAATGCAAGCCAAGTAATTGAAGATGTTAAAGCCAAATTAGCAGAAATTAAATCCACGTCATTTCCAAAAGGTGTTGATTATGAAATAAGTTATGATGTTTCTAAATTCTTAGATGCGTCTATAGAAAAGGTAATTCATACCTTGGTAGAAGCTTTTATACTAGTTGGTTTAGTAGTTTTTATTTTTTTAGGAGATTGGCGTTCTACCGTTATACCCGCCATTGCTGTTCCTGTATCGCTCATTGGTACTTTTGTATTTATGCAGTTTTTTGGCATTACGCTTAACTTAATTACCTTATTTGCATTGGTTTTGGCAATTGGTATTGTTGTAGACAATGCCATTGTGGTAATAGAAGCCGTCCATGCTAAGATGGAAGAAAAAAATCTATCTCCTATTAAGGCTACGGAAGAAGCCATGCATGAAATTAGTGGGGCAATTATAGCCATAACGCTAGTGATGGCGGCCGTATTTATACCAGTTGCATTTATGTCTGGGCCTGTTGGTGTTTTTTACCGGCAGTTTTCTATAACCATGGCTACTGCTATTATCCTTTCAGGATTAGTGGCTTTAACTTTAACGCCAGCCTTATGTGCAATGATGTTGAGAAATACACATGGTAAAGTGAAAAAGAAATCATTGCTCAATAATTTTTTAGATGGATTTAATAACAAATTCAATAGGCTTACGGATAACTATCAAAATTTACTAACAAAAATTGTAAACAGAAGAACGGTAACTTTTGGGATGTTGATTGCATTTTGTTTTGGGATTTGGGCTTTAAATTCTACCCTTCCATCTGGTTTTATCCCAAATGAAGATCAAGGAATGTTTTATGCCATTATACAAACTCCTCCAGGTTCTACATTAGAAAGAACAAACCAAGTAGCAACAGAATTGCAAAAAATTGCCCATCAAATACCTGATGTAAAATCAGTTTCCTCTTTAGCGGGATATGAAATATTATCAGAAGGAACAGGATCAAACTCTGGTACCTGTTTAATTAATTTAAAAGGTTGGGATGAGCGTAAACATTCTGTTCAACAAGTTATTGACGAATTAGAAGAAAAATCAAAAAACATTTCTGGGGCGGCAATTGAATTTTTTCAACCGCCAGCAGTACCGGGTTATGGTGCCGGTGGAGGTTTTGAACTTCGCTTACTGGATAAAGCAGGTAGCGGAGATTATAAAAAAATGGAAACGGTGAGTAGGGATTTTGTGAAAGAATTGAATAAACGTCCAGAACTTTCTCAAGTATTTACTTTTTACAGTGCCAGTTTCCCTCAATTTATGTTAAAGATTGATAATGATTTAGCACAACAAAAAGGGGTTACTATTGATAATGCCATGAGTACATTATCAACCTTGGTAGGTAGTAATTACGAAACAAGTTTTATCAAATTTGGTAGGCAATACAAGGTGATGGTTCAGGCTTTACCTCAATATAGAGCCTCTCCTGATGATTTACTAAAACTTTATGTAAAAAATAATCGTGATGAAATGGTGCCGTATTCTGCTTTCATGAAATTAGAGAAGGTTTATGGACTTTCTGAAATCACGAGACATAATCTTTATAACTCATCAGAAATAAGTGGTGCAGCGGCTCCCGGCTACAGTAGTGGTGCAGCAATTAACGCCATAGATGAAGTAGCAAAAATAAGTTTACCAAGAGGTTTTGGAATAGAATGGGCAGGTATTTCTGCCGATGAAGTAGCAAGAGGAAATCAAGCTATTTACATCTTTTTGATTTGTTTAGTTTTTGTTTACATGCTTTTAGCAGCACAATATGAAAGCTTTCTGCTTCCGTTCCCAGTAATACTTTCTTTACCAGCAGGTATTTTTGGAGCATTTCTTTTACTCAAAATTTTAGGATTAGAAAACAACATTTATGCTCAAGTTTCTATGGTGATGCTCATCGGTCTGCTAGGAAAAAACGCAGTTTTGATTATAGAATTCGCAGTTCAAAAGCATAAATCTGGACAAAAACTGTTTGATGCTGCAATAGAGGGCGCTGTAGTAAGATTCAGACCTATTTTAATGACTTCATTTGCATTTATTGCAGGACTAATTCCTTTAGTTTTTGCATCAGGTCCGGGAGCAATTGGCAATAAAACAATTGGTTCGGCAGCTGCAGGAGGAATGTTAATAGGAACAGCATTTGGTGTAATCCTAATTCCTGGTTTATATTATATTTTCGGCAAAATCTCAGAAAAAAATATCCTTGTAAAAGATGAAAAAGAAAATCCATTAACAGAAGAAATAGACCATAATGACTAGAATCCATTTATATAAATATTTATTGTTGCTGGGGTTTCCCTTGGCAATAGCAAGTTGTAAAGTTCCTGTAATCAGTAAAATGGCAGAAACCAAATTAGCTCCAAAATTTTATGGAGAAGAAACCGATACCACCAACTTAACAGTCTTGCCTTATCAAACTTTTTTTACTGATAAAAATTTGATAAACTTAATTGATACCGCTTTAAGAAATAATCAAGAGCTATTAACTACTTTTCAGGAAATTCAAATCGCTAAAAACAATATTCGTTTTAAACAAGGGCAATTGTTACCTAGCGTTGGTGCAAGGGTTGGCGCAGGAGTAGAAAAAGTTGGAAGATATACAAGCCAAGGTGCAGGTGACGCGTCAGCTGATATAACTCCAGGAACTAGGGTTCCAGATGCATTAACGGATATAACTGCCGCTGTTTATACCAATTGGGAAGTAGATATTTGGAAGAAATTGCATAATGCTAAAAAGGCGGCAATAGTAAGATATTTAGCAACAGTAGAAGGTAAAAACTTTTTAGTAACCAACTTGATTGCCGAAGTTTCCAATTCGTACTATGAATTGTTAGCTTATGATAATCAATTGACTGTTGTTAAACAAAACATAGCCATTCAAAAAAATGCTTTAGAGATTATTAAAATTCAAAAAGAAGCGGCAAGAGAAACAGAATTGGCAGTACAAAAATTCAAAGCAGAAGTGTTTAATTCTGAAAGCTTGGAGTTTAATATTCTTCAAAACATAAAAGAGACCGAAAACAAAATCAATTTTCTTTTGGCGAGATATCCTCAAGAAATACCAAGAGATAAAAGTGACTTTACAACTTTGATTCCATCTTACATAAAAAGCGGAATTCCCTCTCAACTATTAAACAATAGACCTGATATTAAACAAGCTGAACTACAATTAACCGCTGCCAAATTAGATGTTAAAGTTGCAAGGGCAGAGTTTTATCCATCTTTAGGGATTTCTGGAGCTGTTGGTTTTCAAGCTTTTAAACCCTCATTTCTATTTAGATTCCCCGAATCTATTTTATATTCTTTAGCAGGAGATCTAGCTGGTCCGTTAGTTAATGGAAACGCCATCAAAGCAGAATTCAACAATGCCAATGCAGAACAGCTAAAGGCTCTTTATAACTATCAAAAATTAATTTTAAATGCTTACATCGAAGTTTCGAATCAACTTTCTAATATTGATAATCTAACAAAAAGCTATAACTTAAAATCTCAGGAAGTTGATGCCCTTACAAAATCTATCGATATCGCTAACGATTTGTTCAAATCTGCCAGAGCAGATTATTTGGAAGTTTTACTAACCCAAAGAGATGCTTTATCGTCTAAATTAGAACTGATAGAAACAAAAAAACAGCAATTTAACGCCATGACAAATATTTATCAGCAATTGGGTGGCGGTTGGA
>JACMNZ010000155.1 GCA_014378285.1 Pseudopedobacter sp. | reverse complement strand
TTACTTTCTCCTCAGGAGAAAGTAAAATTTTATCAAATGCAGCCACATCTTCCAGCTTAAATTTGTCGTTTCTCCAAACCTCAGCATCATGATCTAATTCATTTAATAAATGCACCAAATTGTAGGTGAAAGAATCGTAATTGTCTATAACGAGTATGTTCATTTTCTAAATTTCCTGTGCTTGTTTAATCGCATTTCTTAATGCGGCAATTTTGTTATTTACTTCATTTAATTCTGATTCTGGATTAGAATCAGCTACAATTCCAGCACCAGCCTGATAGTGTAATTTGTTGTTTTTACTTAAGAATGATCGGATCATGATGGCATGATTAAAATCACCGTTGAAACCCATAAAACCAATGGCGCCACTGTAAAAACTGCGTTTTCCTTTTTCGTAAGCATCAATCAGCTCCATCGCTCGGTATTTCGGCGCACCACTTAAGGTGCCGGCGGGGAAAGTATCGGCAACAATTTTGAAAGGATTAACTCCATCTTTCAAAGTTCCACTCACTTTAGAAACCAAATGAATTAAATGCGAATAAAACTGAACTTCTTTATAGGCTTTTACTTCTACATTTTCGCAGTGACGACTCAAATCGTTACGAGCCAGATCAACCAACATGACATGTTCAGCTGATTCTTTTGGATCGTTTTCTAGTTGTTCTGCAATGATTTTATCTTGTGCATCGTTACCCGATCTTTTAAAAGTTCCTGCGATTGGATAGATGGTAGCGACTCTATTTTTTATTGTTAGTTGGGCTTCGGGCGAAGATCCAAAAATCTTAAAACTTCCATAATCAAAATAAAACAGATAGGGCGATGGGTTGATGGAACGTAAAGCTCTATAAACGTTAAACTCATCCCCTAAAAACGAAGTTTCAAAAGCTCTTGATGGCACAATCTGAAAAACGTCACCTCGGAAAATATGGGTTTTCATTTTCTCTACTAGCGCTTTAAACTCTTCATCCGTTAGATTAGAACGCTCTTCGCCTTTGGTTTCAAAATGATATTCAGGGAAGTTTTTGTTCTGAATGAGGTATTCTATTTTTTCTAAGCCGTTGAGTTCTTTTTCAAATTTGCTTTCATTTTTGACGATGTAAAGCTCATTCTTAAAATGGTCAATCGCTATAATGTATCTGTAAATATGGTATTGAAAAGTTGGAATTTCCCTTTCATTTAGCTCTTGCTTTTTAAGTTTGATGTCTTCAAAATATTCAACAGCTTCATGAGTGAAATAACCAAATAAACCATCAGTAATAAACTTTAAGCTGGTATCAGCATTACTTTCGAAGCTTTTTCTGAAAGCGTAAACTTCATCTGTTAAGTTAAAATCCTTTAAAGTTTCAGAGCTTCCATCTGGATAGCTTTTTTTCAACTCATCATTCTGGATTAAAATTCCTGCAATCGGATCACAGCAAACATAACTCATGCTATTTTCCCGACTGTGATAATCAGAACTTTCTAATAATAAGCTATTGGGGAATACATCACGTAAGCGTAAATAAATACTTACTGGTGTGGTAGTATCTGCTAAAAGCTTTTTAAAACTAACGTTGATTTTAAATTTCTTCATTTTTATTATTCTGATGCAAATTTAATCCAAAAAAAAACCCGACGGTTTAGCGTCGGGTTATATTTGTTTAGGTTTGGGTTTGAATTCTTTTTAAACTATACAAATAAGTTATCCGATGCTGCTTTTAACGAGCGCCACCAACTATTGTTTGTATTTATGTTTTTATTCATTGCGATGCAAAAATATAAAGAAAAACGACTTTTGGAATTTTTTTAATAAAAATATCTACGCAAACGTTTCTTTACATCGCCCACTGGTTTCTACCAGGCATGGTAAAGATGGCCAGCAAAACAATCACGATAGCCAATGTATAAAAGATATAAATTGCCCTATGTTTTGCCTTATCCTCTTTTGCTCGCTTTGATTTAGAATATCCGATCGTTATTAAGGCAATAGCCAAAATCATCATCGTGATGTGTTCTACATTCCAATACCTAAAAATTGGATCACTCATTCTAGAGAAATCAACATTAGGACTAATGAAGTAAAGTATTAAACCAATTACCAATTGCAAATGCGCAGATATTAAAGCAAATAAGTTTATTTTTTTGTTTGTTGGCGTGTAAGGCTTGTTTCCAGCAGTAATTGCTTGAATAATGGCTAGTAAAACCAATACTAAAACCACATACCTTAAAGCGGAGTGAAGGTGTAATAATCCTGTATACATCATTTTTTTTTAAGCAAATATAAGATAAAAAAAGGCGGAGTTTGAATTTTCAAACTCCGCCAAATCATGACAAACCTCTAAACTAGAATTTTGATTATTAAAACTTAACTAACTTGCAATAACTAACGAGGATTCTTTCGATTAAGATTTTTAAACTCAAACAAAAAAATTACAGTCTCAATTGAAAAAAGCTTTAAAATCTGATTAGCTTTAAAATCTAAACTCTTTTTACATGAAAAAAACGCTCCTCTTAATTTTTACATTGTTTACGTTTTTTCTGGCTAACGCTCAGGAAACGTACCCGGTGAACGGCTCGTTCGATATTCGTTCGGGGCAATTTGCATTTACTAACGCTAACATTGTTGTTAGCGCCAATCAAATGATCAAAGGCGGCACATTGATTATCAAAGATCATAAAATCGAAAATGTTGGTAATGGTATCTCTATTCCAAAAGGATATGTGATCATCGACTTAAACGGTAAATACATTTATCCATCATTGATTGATGCTTTCTCTAGTTATGGTTTGCCAGATGCGCCACGTCAAAGTTTTAACTTTAGAGGCGGTCAACCTGTATTTACCAGTACAAAGGAAGGTGCTTATGCCTGGAACGAGGCCATTAGGCCCGAAATGCAGGTGAATACTATTTTCAATATTGATGCTAAAAAAGCTGAAGAATTAAAGAAAAACGGTTTTGGTACTGTAAACAGCATTATTAAAGATGGTATTGCCCGCGGAACTTCATCAGCTGTAACATTAGGTACCGAAAGTGCTAACGAAGTAATGTTAAATCCTTCAACAGCCGCAAATTATTCTTTTAACAAAGGAACAGCAAAAACAGATTATCCCCAATCATTAATGGGTGCCATTGCTTTGTTGAGACAAACTTATTTGGATGCTTCATGGTATAAAAATCAGAATAAGGAATACAATATTTCTTTAGATGAATTTAACAAACAACAAAGTTTACCTCAGATTTTCGAGGTGAGCAATTGGGAAGATGTTTTAAGAGCCGATAAAGTAGGGGATGAATTTGGAAAACAATATATTTTCAAATCTGGTGGTGATGAATACCAAAGAATAGCAGCAATGAAAGGTACTGGCGGTAAATTTATAATCCCATTAAATTTTCCGAAAGCGTA
>JACMNZ010000154.1 GCA_014378285.1 Pseudopedobacter sp. | reverse complement strand
TATCTATATCCAATACTAAAGAATTGCCAGTTGTTGCAGAAACATCATTTCTGGTAGCTACTAAAACTTGGTTAGACCCATTTAATAGATAAACATTTATTGATTTAAATACACCCAAATTTTGAGAAGAAGGACTCACGGCTTCTATTTTTGCTGAAGACATTCTAACTTGACTGATCTGACTAGTATTTGAGCCGCTGCCGGTAAATATTTGATCTATACTACTGGCTGAGCTTGTAGCCGAAAATGTTTTTCCTGTTTGTGAACTAGCAGGGACAATTAAAGTGGAAGTATAAGGAAAAGTAGATTTAACTATTGATTGCAATGTAGCACAGCTTGATGCAAAAATGGTAAGGATAAATAATCCGATTGCTATTTTTTTCATGTTTGTTTGTTTTAATTAATAAGGGCAAAGATTATTCCATTAAAATTATTATTATTGATTATTAATCTATAAAAATGAAAAGTTTATTAACCACAACATTACTCGTTACCTCCTTATTTTGCCGAGCACAAGAAATAAAGCAGGTAAAAACTTTTTTTATAAAAAGCCAAATTTCTCCTTTTGGTCGTGATGAAAGGAAAGTAGATATTATAGATAGTGCTGATTTTATAAGAACAGTTTCTTTAGAGAAAAACAATGAAAACCTTTATGATGTAACTGATTATTATTTAGACAAGAATATTAAATCTGTTTCCAGTTCTACAAATAATAATGTTATGCCTACTTATGCTGGCAATGTAATCAGTTATTATAAAAACGGGAAAAAGGAATCTGAAGAATTATATGTTACAGGAAAGCTTTTGGGCGGCTCTACTTATTATAGTAAAAACGGAACTATCAAAAAAAAGGTGTTTTATTCTCTGGATAATCAAAAGAACAGAGTAGAGAGAACGGAAGAACTTAATGATTCTTTAGGGAAACCATTTTTAGATAAAGACGGAACAGGAATTTATAATGAAACCGATGAGGATGAACAAGTTATTGAAGGCCAATATTTGAACGGATTAAAAGATAAAGAATGGAAAACTTTGAATTCAAAAATTAATGAAACTTATTTTGATGAGTATGATAAGGGAAAATATATCAAAGGGAAAACTATTGAAGTCAACGGAAATATCATAAATTACGATGATATGGAAAAGTTACCGGAATTTAATGGTGGGTTAAAGGCTTTTGGCTCTTTTTTAGGAAAGAATTTACGTTATCCAGCAAAAGCAAGAGATTATAACATACAAGGTAGGGTTTATTTAAGTTTTGATGTGGATAAGGATGGAGATTTAATCAACTTAAAAGTGGTAAAAGGTGTTAATGAAGAACTTGATAACGAAGCCCTGAGGGTAATGAGAATGTCTCCAAAATGGAATCCCGGAACACAAAGAGGAAGAGCTGTAAAGGTTAGCTATACCGTTCCAATATTCTTTCAACTTCAAACAAGTTCGCCCTCCAAAACGAAACACTTTGGCTCTTACCGATAGAGACGATAAAAATCTCAAATTTATCCCCTAAAAAACTTAACTTTTTCTATCTTTGCATCCCGACAAACAAGTCGGGATTTTTGTTTAAAAGCGTAAAAAATCCCCTTAAACTTACGCCATGCCAAAAAATAACTCCATCAAATCTGTTTTAATTATCGG
>JACMNZ010000153.1 GCA_014378285.1 Pseudopedobacter sp. | reverse complement strand
ACATCTGGGTGCATACCAGCCCTTGGTGGATCAGTTATTACCACATCTGGTTTGCCATTTTGGTTGATGAAATCATTATTTAAAATGTCTTTCATATCGCCGGCATAAAAAACAGTATTATCTATTCCGTTTATTTGCGAATTGATTTTTGCATCTTCAATGGCGTCCGGAACATATTCTACCCCAACTACTTTCTTGGCATTTTTTGCCACAAAATTGGCAATGGTTCCCGTACCGGTGTATAGATCATAAACCAATTCATCACCTTTTAAATCGGCGAAATCTCTAGTGATTTTGTATAATTCGTAAGCTTGAAGCGAGTTGGTTTGGTAAAAAGATTTTGGCCCGATACGGAATTTTAAGCCTTCCATTTCTTCATAAATAAATTCGCGTCCGCTGTAAAGCAATACTTCTTGATCAAAAAAAGTATCGTTCTTTTTTTGGTTGATGATGTAAAGCAAAGAGGTGATTTGAGGGAAAGCGTTTTTTACAAATTCCAACATCAGCTCTACCTGTCCTTCTTCGGGATAGGCAAAAATCACGATAACCATCAACTCTCCAGTAGAAGAAGTGCGAATTACTAGGTTTCTTAGCGCACCTTCATGAGCCCTTAAATCATAAAAGGAAATATCGTTCTCTTTGGCAAAAGCCGAGATTTTATTTCTTAATTCGTTAGATGGATCTGCTTGTAAATAGCAATGGTTTATTTCTAAAATTTTATCAAAACGAAGAGGAACGTGAAATCCCAAGGCTTTCATTTCTTTTTCGTCGTTTATTTCGCCATCTAAATCTGTTAACCAACGTTTGTTAGAAAAAGTATATTCTAATTTATTTCTGTAATATCGATCTTGTGCAGAAGGTAAAATCTCTTCAGCATGATCGGTTTCTAATCCTGCTAATCGCTGTAAAGCATCTAAAACCGATTTCTGTTTATATTTTAACTGCGTTAGATAGTTCATGTGCTGCCATTTACAACCACCACAAACGCCAAAATGTTCGCAAAAAGCATCGACTCTATCTGGAGATGGAGTAATTAATTTTGAAATTTTAGCTTGTGCAAAATTCTTTTTCTTTTTATAGACAATAGCGTCTACCACATCGCCAGGAATTGCTTTTTCTATAAATATTACCAAATCATCGGCCCTTGCCACGCCTTTTCCTTCTTCTGCTATATCAAATACGCTTAACGCGGATAAAACTTGTTGCTCTCTCAAAACTAAATTTTTATTGAGGTGCAAATTTAAGAGAATTAAGTTTTAAGTGGTAGGTTTTAAGTTATAAGTTTTGTGAGGGGAAATGTTAAGTTTTAGGTAATAAGTTTTAAGTTATAAGTTTTGTGAGGGGAATAATAAGTTTTAACGCAATATTTTGAGATAGATTAATTTGGAAAGGCGCAATCCTTTAATCTGTCTTTTAAAAGAAAGTTTAACTGAATTTAATTGATGTTTTTTAAATGAAAAAGCTGAGTATGTATCCCCAAAATCCTTGTGGTTTTTCAAATAAATCAAATTGCTCATCAATCATTATAGAGAAATCTTGTAGTTCTTTCCTCATGATGTATATGTTTTGGATAAAATTAGGCATTTTTTATACCAAAAACCAATTTAGTATAGTGATAAGTCCAAATTTAAAAATTATGGGTTTATTATTACAATTGCAAATTGAGGTTGAATATATTTAAAGCTTATATTTCTTATTTTTGCAGCATGAATGAGAAAACCATGTTTAAGCTGCAATTACCTACAGACCCTACTTGGGTAAAGAATGTTGTGGAGAGTAATATTGAAGAAATTTTAACCGATCATGCTTATTGCGAGCAAAAAGCGGCAACAAATGCAATTACTTTAATTATTCAAAACCCTAATATTTCTGAGTTGGTGCAAGAAATGGCAGACCTCGCAAAAGAAGAAATGGATCATTTTAAACGTGTGCATGATTTGATCTTAAAGCGTGGTTATACTTTGGGCTTGGAGCGTAAGGATAATTACGTTAACGAGCTAATCAAGTTTTTAAAACGTGGCGGCGGAGAAGCAAAAAGAACAGAAAGTATGGTTGATCGTTTGCTTTTAGCAGCAATGATTGAGGCAAGAAGCTGTGAGCGTTTTAAAGTTTTATCAGAATATGTAGAAGACAAAGAACTTTCAGAATTTTACCACGAATTGATGATTTCTGAAGCAACGCATTACACCATGTTTATTGGTTTAGCCCGCAAATATGGAGTTGGAATTAATGTGGAGAAACGCTGGCAAGAATGGTTGGATTATGAAGGAACTGTAATTAAAAGTTATGGAAAGGCAGAAACCATCCATGGATAATTTCTCAAAAAAGAAGTCGCCAAAAAAGGGGCATGGTTTTTTCTTTTTTGATGCAAAAAACGAAAATTTAATAGTGCCAAATGATAGTTCTATATTTAGATATACCTTAAATTTTGCCCAGCCATTGGCATATATTTTTTTATTGGTTTTATTGCTAATTTTAATATCGATAACCAGACTGTTTGCCTAAAAATTAAATTGCGAATCCATAAATTTATTATTGCAATTTTGTTTTGACCCAAATGAAGATAAACTACTCTGCAAACGCTAGGAAATATGCTTTTCAATTCCCGTTAATTAGCGCAATACTAATCCAAACTACCTTTTGGATTATCTCATTTCTGTTTTTGAGCCTTATACTTCATTATGCTGCAAATGGCTTCGGCAAAATTTATCATGTTAAGATTCCAAGCACAATCAAGCCAATCATCATTATTTCTTTTGCAATGGGGCTACTTTATGGAGCTACACTTGGATTATTAGATTTTTATTTTTATCGTAAATTATTTAAAGGAAAATCTTCAGGATTATTGATCTTAATAAAAAGTTTTTTTTATTTTTTGGTAATGATATTGATGTTCTTTTTTGTGAAAGAAATAGTTTGGGAGCGTTTTTTATATCATCTATATTTTTTAAAAACATCGTTTAAATTACCAGAGGAAGCTTGGAGTGATTATTTTAAATTAACTATGATCTATGTTTTCTTTATGAGCATCATGATTAGTTTTTTAATTCAGGTAAACACAAAATTTGGCCCAGGAGTTCTAATTCCGCTATTGTTGGGTAGGTATGCCAATCCAAAAGAAGAAGAAAGGATTTTTATTTTTTTGGATTTAAAATCATCAACAACCCATGCAGAAAAATTAGGACATGTAAAATACAGTAAACTAATAAGGGATTGTTTCTTGCACATCAATTACATATCGGTAAAATATGGTGCAGAGATTTACCAATATGTTGGCGATGAAGTAGTTTTAAGTTGGCCAACCAGTCATTTGAAAAACCCAATAATTACCATAGATTTTTACTTTGCTTGCTACAATTATTTTGTTGAAAAAAAACCAAAATATTTAAAAAAACATGGCGTTTTGCCCCAATTTAAAGCAGGGATGCATATTGGCAAAGTAACCGCTGTAGAGGTTGGAGATGTAAAACGCGAGATTGCTTTCCACGGTGATACGTTAAATGTTACCGCAAGAATTCAAGCGAAATGCAACGAATTGGATGCCGACTTAATTATTTCTGAAGATTTGAAAAGTATTTTGCCAAATCAAGAAAACTATAATTTTTTGTCGCAAGGATTGGTTTTTTTAAAAGGAAGAAAACAAGAGGTTAGTATTTATAAAGTGCTTCAGTAAAAATAATTATCAACTCTCTTAAAATAAGAAAGTCGTTAACATGTTTTTTACTGCTCTTCGTAATGATAAGTTAAGCCACCATCAATAAAATAAGTACTTCCTGTTATATAGCTCGCATCTTCGCTTGCTAAAAAAGCTACTAAACCCGCAACTTCTTCTGAAGTTCCCATACGATTCATCGGAATGTTTTCTAATAGAGCTTTCATTTTCTTTTTATCGGCTATCATTTTTTGATTGATAGGAGTAGCGATAGCTCCGGGGGCAACATTATTGATCCTTATATTTAACGGGGCCAATTCTGTCGCTAAGTTTCTCATCAACATTTTTAAGCCACCTTTACTGGCGCAATAAGCAGAAAAATGAGGGAAAATAATTTCTTCATGTACAGAACTCATATTGATAACAACCCCTGGTTTGTTCTCTTTTTTACAGTATTTCACAAAAGTTTGTGTCCCAAAAAACACGCCTTTAAGATTAGTGTGCATAACCAAATCGTAATCATCTTCGGTAACATCCCAAAAATCAGCGCTTTTTTCTACACCTGCATTGTTCACCAAAATATCTAAACTCCCAAAAGCCAAAATAGCTTGCTCAATAACACTAACAGAATCCATCCCCTTACTCACATCGCCTTGTATAAACTTTACCTTTTTGCCATAACCTTCCATTTTTGCGATAAGGTTCTTTTCATCATCTTCAAAATGTCTTCCATTTAAAATTATATTTGCACCCTCTTTCGCAAAACGCTCTGCACAAGCCTGTCCAATACCAGAGGTACTGCCAGTAATCAATATATTTTTGTTCTTAAACCTTTCCATAGTTTTTTACAATTGATTAAGCAATAACATTACCAAATGAAAATTTTTAAACGAATATGTATTTTAAAAAAAGGGAATATAATTTGGGCGTTCGAGCGGGCTTTACTCTATATCTTTTTTTGCTATTTGCTTAGTGGCGATTGCAAAAAAGGATGCCGTTTCAATCCCTAACGCACCAATCATATGGAAACAATTAGAAATGATAATCGATTATTACAAGTCTGCGTAAATCTGCGAAATCTGCGGGAAATATTTAAATCCCTTTCAAAAACTCAATTAACTTTTCCATAGCCAAACCACGATGGCTAATCCGATTCTTCTCTTCCAATCTCATTTCTGCAAAAGTGACATCATAACCATCAGGCTCAAAAATTGGGTCGTAACCAAAACCATCTTTTCCTGTTGGCGTTTCTCTTATTTTACCGTTAACTATTCCTTCAAATAAAGTTTCTTTCTCATCAATAATCAAAGAAACAACCGTTCTAAACCTTGCTGTCCTATCAGTAATGTCTCTCATTTTTAGCAAGACTAAATCTATGTTATGTTTAAAATCTCTGGAGCCAGAATATCTTGCAGAATAAACGCCAGGTTGGTTATTTAAGGCTTTTATTTCTAAACCTGTATCATCTGCAAAGCAGTTTAAGCTATATTTTTTATTGATGTATTGGCTTTTTATACTTGCATTTTCTTCTAAAGTTATCCCAGTTTCCGCAATATCTTCATGGCAACCAATATCATTTAAACTGATAATTTTAAAAACATCACCAACCTTAAATTGTACTTCTTCTAATTTATGGACATTATTTGTGGCAAAAACCAACTGATTCTTCATTTTTTAAAATGTTTTTAATT
>JACMNZ010000152.1 GCA_014378285.1 Pseudopedobacter sp. | reverse complement strand
TGGAATTACCCTACCAACGGTTCCATAAACTTGTCGATGATATTCAGTCACAGACATTACCGGAGAAGTTTCTGTTAAACCAAAACCTTCTAAAATCTTGATTCCTAAATTGCCAAAAAACTCGCCTACATTTTTTGGTAAAGCAGCTCCGCCAGAAATCATGAACTTTAACTTTCCACCTGTTTTCTCTTTTATTTTACTGAAAACTAATTTTTCTGCGATGGTATGTTTAGCGTTTAGTAAAAAAGATGGATTTTTTCCAGCCTCTTTTATTTCTCTATGTTTTTGTCCTATATCTAAAGCCCACAAAAATATTTTCGCCTTAGTTCCTCCTGCCGATGTTCCTCCTTTTATTGCCTTATCGTGAATTTTCTCTAATAATCTCGGTACACAAGACATAACAGTGGGTTTCACTTCCCCCATATTTTTAGCTAACAATTCTAAGCTTTGTGCGAATGCTATTTTGCAACCTTTAGTACAACAAACATGATAAGTTGCGGTACGTTCAAAAACATGAGATAATGGTAAAAACGAAAGAAATGTGTCGTTTTGATCTATGACGGGGATTTGTTCTAAACAAACTTTAACATTTTCTACTAAATTAGAATGGGTAAGCATTACACCCTTAGGAACGCCTGTAGTGCCAGAAGTGTAAATTAGCGAAGATATATCGGAAGGTAAAACTTGATTTCTTATTTGATTAATTTCATTTACAAAGCTTGGTAATTTTATAATTCCTTCTTTAATCACATTTGCCAAACTAATTACTCCAGCGTTTAGGGCTATATTTTCTGTAATTTTTTCAAAATCTTCAAAAACAGGAATAATGCGAATTAATTCTTTACAGCTATTGGCGATTTTTATAATCTTTTTCAATAAAAAAGGACTACCAACCAAAATAGCTTTTGAACCAGAATCATTTAAAATATATTCTATTTCAGCTTCAGAAAGGGTAGGATAGATAGAAGTATTTATTCCTCCAATTTGCTGCAATGCTTGGTCGTAATAAACATACTCGACTGAATTTTCAGTAATAAAGGCTAACCTATCACCTTTTATAATCCCAATTTCTAAGAAATACGACGAAATAGCATCAGCATTAGCTAAAGTATCCTTATAAGAAATTTCTTCCCATTCCTCTTTTACTTTTCTGATTAAAAAAGTATCTGTTTCTGGATGTATATATTTAACCACATTTCGCAATAATTGTGGAACGGTAGTGTATTCGTTTATTAAACTCATTCTATAATTAACGTTAGAACTTATTTTGGTCGTAGCTCACAATTATAAACTATTTAAGCCTAAAACGCAAAAAAGAGCATCTAATTAAAGATACCCTTTATAATATATTTTTGTTTTTGTTAAACCGAGAAGCTTTCTCCGCATCCACAAGTGCGTGATGCATTAGGGTTGATAAAATTAAAACCCTTACCGTTTAATCCGTCAGAAAAGTCTAATTCTGTTCCTGCCAAATAAAGGAAAGATTTCATGTCTAAAACAATTTTTAGCCCTTTATCTTCAAAATCTTGATCGCCCTTTTGTGTCTCGTTATCAAAATCCATATTATAAGACAAACCAGAACATCCACCTCCCTTAACAGAAACACGAAGGAAATAGGATTCATCTAATCCTGAACCTGTCATTAGCTCTTCTATTTTGCTTTTTGCTTTATCTGTTATTGTTACCATAATTTTAGAATCAAGTAAATAGTATCAAATATCAAGACTTAAAGACGATAGAAAATCATCTTGATTCTTGATACTCGCATCTTGCTACTTAAATTAATGGTGCGATTTCTCTAGCTCAATTGCTTCCATGCCGTTTTTGACACGGTAATCGTTAATTGCAGATTTAATCGCATCTTCTGCCAAAACAGAACAATGGATTTTAACAGGTGGTAAAGCCAATTCTTCAACAATATCCATGTTATCAATAGTTAAGGCATCATCAATAGATTTTCCTTTTAACCATTCTGTAGCTAAAGAGGAAGAAGCAATTGCAGAACCACAACCAAAGGTTTTAAACTTTGCATCGGTAATTATATTTTGCTCGTTAACTTCAATTTGCAAACGCATTACATCACCGCACTCTGGTGCACCAACTAAACCAGTACCAACACTTTTTTTAGATTTATCTAGCGTACCCACATTTCTTGGGTTGCTATAATGATCAATTACTTTATCTGAATATGCCATGTCTTTATTTTTTTGCCTCCCAAAGGGAGATTAGTTTAATTTATATTTTTAAATCTCTTTAGAGATTAGCATTTAAGTTATTCAATTCAAATTTACGTTGATATTTCTCTGTTTATCGTCATTTCAACGTAAGAGAAATCTCACAAGTTGAGTATGCATATAGCATTTTACACCTATCTGTGAAATGTTTCACTATCGTTCAACATGACGAAGGCGATGAAAAAGGCGCTAATGTGCAGCCCACTCAATAGAATCAAGATCTATGCCTTCTTTAAACATCTCCCAAAGTGGAGAAAGTTCTCTTAAATGATTTACAGCTTTTAAAGTGTTCTCAATTGCGAAATCTACTTCTTCTTCCGTACTAAATCTTCCCAATCCAAAACGGATAGATGAATGAGCTAAATCGTCAGATAAACCTAAGCTTTTTAATACATAAGACGGTTCTAATGACGCTGAAGTGCAAGCAGAACCAGAAGATACTGCCATATCTTTCATTGCCATCATTAAGCCTTCACCCTCAACATATTTAAAAGAGATGTTTGCTGTATGTGGTAATCTGTGATTTGCATTACCATTTACGTAAGATTCTTCTAATACAGTTAAGCTGCTTTCCAATTTATCGCGTAAAGCAGATAATCTAACGGCCTCTTCTTCCATTTCATTGTAACAAAGTTCACAAGCCTTGCCTAAACCAACAATACCAGGAACATTTAAAGTTCCAGAACGCATTCCACGTTCGTGGCCTCCGCCGTCCATCTGAGAAGTTACCTTAACTCTTGGATTTTTTCTTCTTACATATAAGGCGCCAACACCTTTTGGGCCATACATTTTATGTGCGCAAAATGCCAAAAAATCAATTCCATCTGCAATAACATCAACTGGTATTTTTCCAACTGCTTGTACAGCATCTGTAAAATATAAAGCACCATATTTATGAGCAATTGCAGAAATTTCTTTTACTGGCTGTATAACGCCAATTTCATTATTTGCATACATAATGGCAACCAAAATGGTTTGATCCGTCATAGCTGCTTCTAATTTATTTAGGTCAACTAAACCATCAGACTCAACATCTAAATAAGTAACATTTGCGCCTAATTTCTCTATATGTTTACAAGCATCTAATACTGCTTTATGCTCTGTAGTTAAGGTAATAATATGATTACCTTTATCCTTGTACATTTCGTAAACACCTTTTATTGCTAAATTATCTGATTCTGTTGCGCCAGAAGTGAAAATAATTTCTTTTTCTGAAGCACCTATTAATTTAGCAACTTGCTCACGAGCGTAATCCACACCTTCTTCTGCAACCCAACCAAAAGGATGGTTTCTACTTGCTGCATTTCCGAATTTTTCTGTAAAATAAGGTAACATTGCTTCTAAAACCCGTGGATCCATTGGTGTAGTTGCATTGTTATCTAAGTATATGGGCGTTTTTAACATCTTATTTAGAATTGTTTTAAGTAATACAACAAAGGTACTAAAAAAGTTTTGGAGCACTGATAGAATATGACTATATATGTATAAGTTTAATGGTCATTAAAATGCAATTTTGGGTATGATAAATAAGATTGAACATATTGGCATTG
>JACMNZ010000151.1 GCA_014378285.1 Pseudopedobacter sp. | reverse complement strand
TTTAAAATCCCATCAGACTCATTTTTGAAGTAAGATTGATTAAATCTAAAAGTTAAAGTTCTACCAACTTTCTTAAATTTTTTACCGTAAAATAGAGTAGTGTTTATATTGTTATTAGAATTTTCTTCGGTAAAAGTTCTGGTTCCATCATTTATTTTTTGATTATTGGTATCGTTAAAACCTAAAGTGTTGGTATTTTCTGAGTTATTATTTTTCTTATAAGTGTCTCCAAAAGTAAGTTTGATATTTGATGAAGTATCTAGCTTAATCTCGTAATTTAAATTTACTTTTTGTTGGTTTAAAAGATTATCAAAATTACGGTTGTTAGAATTTGTTAAAGTAGAAGTTGGAAGGTTATTTTGATTTAAAGCATTTTTAAAACCTAAATTATTTAAGCGGCCATATCTATAATCTGCATTTATGCTTTGCTTATCGTTATTCCATTTATTTTCAAAATGGACACCGCTATTAATTATTTTTGGAATTCCTTCGCCATAATAATTTTCATTAGAAAAAGCATCCCCACCACCAAAATAATAACTTACACTACCATCATCAGAGATGTCAATATTGCCGCCGCCAACACCTGCTTTTTGGGCAGTTCTAAAATCTAAACCCGTTCTGGTAGTGTTACCAATTGTATTATAAATAGAGATTTTCTTTTTGTTATTGAAAAAATTAAGCAATCCTTGCGAAGTGTAATAACCATCATTACCTACACCCGCATCAATTTTACCAAATAAGCCTTTCTTTTTATCTTCTTTTAATTTTAGGTTGATAGTTTTGTTTTTTACACCATCATCAATCCCAGTAAATTTTGCGTTTTCACTTTTATCGTCATAAAGCTGCACTTTATCAACCATATCAGACCTTATGTTTTTTGTAACTAGGGTGGGGTCATCACCAAAGAATTCTTCCCCATCTACCAAAACCTTGGTAACTGTTTGCCCTTGGGCAGTTATTTTCCCGTCCTTATCTATGGTAATTCCAGGTAGTTGTTTTAATAAATCTTCTACCTTTGCATTTGGTTCTACCTTAAAACTACTTGCGTTAAATTCGGAAGTATCACCTTTAACACGCATAGAAACTGCTTGGCCTTTAAAAATAACTTCTTGCAGTAACCTTGATTTTAAAAGAAGATTTTCGTTCTTAAAATCTTTGATTTCATCTGGTTTTAAAGTGAATTGTTCTATATAATCGGCATAATCTGGGTAGGTAATTAATAAAAAATAATTACCGCTTTTTAAATTGTCAATATTGAATTTCCCTTCTGCATTTGCTCTGGTAAATTTTACCAAAATAGAATCTTTAGCCTGTAAAACGCTGATTGATGCATTATTGAGCATGATATTATCTATACTATCTCGCACAACTCCTAAAATTTTAGAATTTTGTGCTTTGGCAAAATAAACGGTAGAAAGGATAATAAGTAAAGTTAGTAAATGTTTATTCATTAGGTTTGATGTTTAACTAAATATTTAGGTAAAGATGTAGAAATATTTTTAATCTCAAAAATAAATTGTCGTATTTAACATTTAGTAACAAAAGTTACCAATTAAGATAATTTAAAATTAACTTAATTGGTAAATTATAGTTTATCTCTCTAAAATATTTTTACTTGCGTTAAGGATAGAAGCGATATCCTTTTTTTGCCTCTCTACATTTTGCAAATGGCAAAAAAAGATTTAGTGGATAGCCTGTTAAAACGCCCTAATAAATATTTTAATTATTACAAGTCGTACAATATTTTCCAATCAATTAATTCCTTTTTGTTTTATACTGATTACGATTTCTATCTATTTTCTGTAATAAATTCATAGCAAATCCATATTTAATTTGATGTTTCCTATATTAGTTCTTTAACTCCTAAAATTATGTTTAGAAAATTATTTTATTTGATGCTTGCTTTTTTACCTTTTATGGTAAATGCACAAATCAAAACCAATTATGTAAAAGAAAATTACAATAAGGTTGAAAAATACATTACCATGAGGGATGGTATAAAGCTTTTTGCGTCCATTTATATCCCTAAAGACGCTTCAAAAGATAAAAAATATCCTATTATGATGCAGCGAACCTGTTATAGTGTTGCACCTTACGGGGATGATAAATATAAATATAGCGTTGGGCCATCAGATACGATGATGAAAGAGGGTTACATTTTTGTTTACGAGGATGTGCGTGGGCGTTGGAAAAGTGAGGGACAATGGACAAATATGACTCCAGTAATCGAAAATAAAAAATCTAAAAAAGAGGTTGATGAAGGTTCTGATACTTATGATACCATAGATTGGTTGATTAAAAATGTGCCAGGAAACAATGGTAGAGTAGGGCAGTGGGGAATTTCTTATCCAGGTTTTTATACGGCGGTTGGCTTAACTTCTAATCACCCGGCTTTAAAGGCATCTGCCCCGCAAGCACCAATCTCTGATTTTTGGTTTGATGATTTTCACCATAACGGAGCTTTTATTCAAGCTTATTTATTTACTTTTCCTGTTTTCGGGATTCAAAAAACCGATACCACTACAAAAGCGTGGTACAACATGATAGATCCAAAAACAAAGGATGGTTACCAGTTTGGGATGGATTTAGGTCCTTTGAAAAATATGGATAAATATTATGCTGATAATTTCTTTTGGCAAGAAACAGTAAATCATCCAAACTATGATGAGTTTTGGCAAAAGCGTAATTTATTACCTCATTTAAAAAACATACAGCCTGCAGTGATGACTGTTGGTGGTTGGTATGATGCTGAAGATTTACGTGGCCCGTTAGCGATTTATAAAGCGATAGAAAAAAGCAGTCCGAATGCCTATAACACCATTGTAGAAGGACCATTTGGACATGGAAGATGGAGCCGTGAAACTGGTCATACCATGCATGGTGATATTTATTTTGGTGATAGCGTTGCAACTTTCTATCAAAAAAATATTGAAGCTAGGTTTTTTAACCACTTTTTAAAAGGTTCTGGAGATAAAAATTCTGGTTTACCAGAAGCTTATATGTTTGATACTGGAGTTAAACAATGGAAAACGTTTGACCAATGGCCAGCAAAAAACAGTGAGAAAGAAGTTTATACGCTTAATTTAAGAGGTGGTTTATCGGAAATCTCGACTATGGAGTATGGCGCAAGATCATTTGAAAGTGACCCGATGAAACCGGTTCCTTACACTGATGATATTTCTGCAACTACTTCTTTTACACCTTTTAATTATATGAGCGAAGATCAACGTTTTGCAGGCAGAAGACCAGATGTTTTGGTTTATCAAACTGAAGTTTTGGATCAAGATTTGACCATTGGTGGAGAGATGTTAGCTAAATTAAAAGTGAGTACAACAGGCACAGATGCAGACTGGGTGGTAAAGGTTATAGATGTTTACCCAGCAGACGAACCAAATAATCCTTACATGCCAAATAAAAGTATAACGTTAAGTAATTATTGGCAAATGGTACGTTCTGAAGTGATGCCAGCTAGATTTAGGGATGGTTTTGATAAATCTGTGCCAATGGTTGCCAATCAAGAAACCCAGATAAATATCCCAATGCAGGATATTTTACACACCTTCAAAAAGGGACATCGCATGATGGTACAAATACAAAGTACCTGGTTCCCATTAATCCAAAGAAATCCTCAAACATTTGTTCCTAATATTTACAAAGCAGATGAAAAGGATTTCCAAAAACAAACACATAAAGTATTTAACAGCAGCAGTATAGAATTTAGTGTTGTAAAATAATATTGGGATATATTTTTATAATCAAAATTGCATTAACGAATTGCAGTTACGTAGTGATAGCACTATCACTTACCAGAACCAAAAAAATGTGGGATAGCAAAAATGCTATCCCTACGTTTTTGAAAAATCAGAATTGAATCTGCGAATTGTAGATAGGTAGATATAGCACTCGGGCTATCCTTTTCAAATTAATACAAACATGAAAAATATCATCACCACAATCGTCTTCATTGGGTTATTTGGCAGCTCATTAACCAGTTTTGCTCAACTAATGAAATCGAAGGATAAGTTTACCAAAGCAGATACTTTACGTGGCAGCAATACATCGCCTTACCGGACTTGTTATGATATTGATTATTACCATTTAGATGTTAAGATAGACCCTAAAGAAAGATTTATCAGCGGCAGTAACCTTTTTAAATTTACGGCAACAACCAATTTTAAGACTTTGCAATTCGATTTGTTTGATAACCTAAATGTCGATAAAATCATTT
>JACMNZ010000150.1 GCA_014378285.1 Pseudopedobacter sp. | reverse complement strand
TTTTTATAATTTAAAGTTAAAACTGGCCATTTAGATGGTAAATAAAATCTACCGGTTGGATAGGTAACATACTTGCTGCTGAAATTATAACTGATTGCTGCATTGATATTAAAATTTTGATATTCTTGAAAAAGGGGGAAATCGGTTTGAGGAACATAAGGGTTATTCGAAGTATAATCAGATTTTGGATCGTTACGGAAAGCGTAGCCTGTACTATTTGGCAACCATTTATTGTTTTGATAGGCAAGACCTACATTTGCCGAGAGTCCAAATGGCAAGCGTGACGAAAGATTTGCCTCTCCATATTTCTTTTGATAGAATTTAGAGAAATTTCGCTCGTAAAATAAGGAGTTGATGGTATTTCCGAGAGTGCTTAAAGTGCCATTATCATTTAAATCCAACACATCAGAACCTAAACCCAAACCTAAGCTCAACTTTTTGCCTATAGGGATATTTGCAGAAGTATTTGCATTGAACAATTTATTAGAAAATCCATACCTAATATTGCCCTTTAAAGATAGCAACCTGTTATTTATAGTATCAATCCTTTTGGTATAGCTTGCTCCGTAATTAAACCCAAAACCTTCTACCGTATTAAAAAACAAGGCAGGTAAAAACCCATCTATGTGATAAAACTCCTTTTTATAACGGTTACGAGGATTATAGCCAGTCATCAAAAACTTGCCAAATTTCAGATTATTATTTACTTTATCTAAACTATCTAAATAAGGTTTTGACTCTCTTCTTTTTGCAATACTGTCTTTTTTTACATAGTTATTTGTTTCTTCCTTAGTAAGAGGAATTGGCCTAACGTTAGACCAATAAGTAGAATCTTTTTTATTTACTTCCTTTGTAATCTTCACGACTTCCTTAAAATCTTTAGCCTCTAATTTGGGATTTAATGCATAGTTGCTATATATGCCAACATAATATCCACCAAATCGAAATCCAAAAAGACCACCAACAAACTCAAATTTTAAATTTGATGGCATCCAGGTTTTTCTGGTTAAGGGAATATAGGTCTGGTTTATTTTTAATGTATCTAACAAATTGATATTAGATTCTTTGCTCATCAAAAAATCCGTACTGTGTATGCGCCAACTATCTTCTACAATATAAATGTATCCGCGGTAAGCAGGATCATATTTCCTTTTTGGTAATATTTGTATTTTATTGATGAACTCCCCGTTTTCTACCGATGTGCCAATTAGTTTGTAATCATAATAAAAAAGAGCATTATCTGCGATGGGCGAAACAAACGGACGGTTACTTAGTCCGTTCCAATCCTGAGTATTTTCATAAAAATTCAACAATAATTCGGTTGCCCTATTAAAGCTAAAAGAACGGTTTCCTCCAGCAACTTTAGAAGAAATCATTTCCTCATGATAGCTGTTTGGCGGCAAAAAACTTAATATTGATTGTGATTCTGATTGATAAAGTATTCCCGTTCGGTTAGAATCCAAACCTATTTCTTGACCTACTTTTTTAATATCTCTTCCCAGAAATTTTTCCGGAGCCTTTAATAATTTTTGAATTCCTTTTATATAAACATCGCAAGTGTACGGCGGGGTTTCCTTTAGATATTTTTTACGCTGTTTAATGGCTTTTCTAATGATAGCATAGGCAGGGTCTTCTCCTCCAGATTTTACTACTACATCTTTAAGCTCAAAAACTTCATTATTTAAAGTAATACCTAGCTCGATATTTTTATCTACATCAACAGGTTTTACCAACTGCTTAAAACCAATCGCACTAAAGGCTAAATCATATCTCCCTTTATTAACTTTTAAAACAAACTCTCCTTCTCTATTTGCGGATGTACCTTTAGAAGTTCCTTTTATAAAGATAGTAGTGAACGGAATTACTTGCTTTTGGTTATCGGTTATTTTTCCTTTGATGGTAAATTCCTGTGCAAAAAGCGAGGAAGTTAATTGGATGATAAAAATGAGGATAAAGATTTTTTTCATACTTAAGGTTTTCTCAAAGATGAAAAAATAAAACAACAGGTTACAGAGGGATAGAAAATTATTAAGTTGCAGTTCTAATCAAATATCTAAATTGCGTTAACGATAGGAACGACATCCTTTTTTTGCTTTTTTTACCATCATGCAAGTAGCAAAAAAAGATATAGTGTATAGCGTGTTAAAACGCCCAAATTCAATTTATTAGAATCATCAATATTCTATTAATTACAATGGCAATAAAAAATTTAATTTATAAAACTCTTAATAAGAAAATGCCCATCGTTTTAAAAAGCAAATGAAATTCTAAATCCTTGGTTTAGCAGGCCATATTTATCAAAAGACCAAGCATAATCTGCCCTAAAAGTCCATCTTCTTAAGCCCACATAAGTTTCAAAATAGTCTCCTCTATCTGGTTGGGTTAAATATCCACCTCCCAATAATTCTTCTAATTTTAATTTTCTTATTAGAGGAATCCTGGCAGAAAACTTTTGGTTAAAGTTATGTTCAAAATGTGCTTCAACAAAAAATTTGTTTGTACTGTAGGTGTAAAAATCTAATAAGTGGAAACTTTTTAAACCAGGATTAAAAACCAAGGCAGAGTTACCGCTAAAGTGTCTCCACTCTGGAAAATAAACATTTTTAGCATCTAAAAATTTACCTCCCGAAACGGAATAAGAACCATATCCCCATAAACCCATGCTCAATTTTTCTTGCTGAATTTCCACATCAATATAATTATAATCAGATTCTGAGTGGAAAAGGCCTGACAAACCTTTTCTGTAATTAATTATAAAACGAGGCCCTAATGGTATCTTGTAAATTTTGACGCCATCCTTTAAAATATATGGTTGTCTTAAAGTGTAGATTAAAGAAGTATTGATGAAAAATGCAGTATAGTTTGGGAAAATTTTATCCCCAAAATTTGGTGGAATTGGGTTATTTGAGCTAAATCCTCTATCTCTTATGTTTCTAAAAGCATAATCTCTAGTATTGTTAGCTGCATAATTACGAGAAATTTCTGTACCCAAAGAAAAATAAAAATTACCAACCAACTCTCTACCAATGCCCATGCTCAAATACTCTTTACGATAAAGCTTCATAAAGTTTTGTTCAAAAATTAGGGTATTTAAAGTGTTCTGTAAGGTTCCTATGGTTCCGTTGGGGTTCAAATCTCGGTAAGTGCTACCTGCACTAAAATTTAGCAATCCTCTACTTTTGGGTTTGTAAAGCCAGGATAATGATACATCAGAATTTAGCTCGTTGTTACTCAAACCATATCTAATCCTCGGGTTAACCGACCAATATTTTCCATCTTTAGCGTATGAAAGAAAATTTACCCCATAACTAATGCCGGCACCTTCTACTGTGTTATAAAAAAATGCAGGAAAAATTGGGTCAAATAAAATCAAGATTTTTTTGCTCTTGCTTTTCCAAACCAAATCGGAGAAAAATAAAGGAAAAAACCTAACTTTTTTTGATAAACCAGATAATGAATCTGATTCAATTTCATCTTTTCTAAATAACTTTAGAGAGTCTTCATAAGCATAAGATAGGCGTTCTTGCAAAGTGAGGTAAAAGATTCTGTCTTTTAAAAGTTTATTAGAATGATAAGCAGAAGAATCGTCTTTAACAACTTCATTTTTACCAAAGGTTTTTAAAGAATCGGGATTTATTCCTGTCTTAAAATTCTTAAATACTGCTTCACTTTTGCCATTAAAAATAAATCGCAAAAAATCTCCTTCATAATTTAAAACAGTATGCGTAGGTTTAAAATCTTGGTATTTTTGTTTTATCTGTAAAGTATCTACAAAATCAATTCCTTTAGCCCCAACCACTTTTAAATCAACGTTTTCTAGCTCGTAATTTGAGATGTTAACGGTAATGCTGCCAAAAAAAGTTGGAGAAAATTTACGCTTTGGCACTACTTTAATATTTGCTGTTAAACTATCCTTATCAATTAAAAAGAAATTATAATGTTTAAAAGCTCTTTTTGCCAATGGCGATACAAAACTTTTATCGCTTAATGCTTCAAATTTTATTAGATCGTTTGCAAAGTTGATTTGCAATTGTGCTGTACTTTTAAAATCCCAAGAGGGATATTTACCATAAGTTTTAGTAGCTTTTATAAGCTCTTTAAATCCTAAATTTTTATCGCTAAATAAATGAGAAGATGTTTCATAAATCCAAATTAATTGCCTGTTTTTTAAATTACTCCTAATCTGTATCTTTTTTCCTAAAATTGTTTTGGGTATTTTTTCTAGCGTTAAACTACTTTTTAAATAAGCATTAGATTCAAAATTTTGTAGCCTGTTTAATTTCTGAACCTCAATAACTTTTTTCATAAAATGTTTTACCCATGTAGTAGAATCTGTTAAAACTGCCCCTTTAACCAAAAAAGGTAACAAAAACATCATCATACATAAATAAAGTTTATTCATAAAAACAATTTTCAAACGCTTTTATTCTTAATTAGATAGGAGCGAAATTATAACATTCAAAAATGATTCCTTATTTTTACTTTAAAAAATAAATATGTACAAAACATTAAAACCAGTTCTCGAGAAAGAATTAAACGATATTAAATCTGCTGGATTATACAAAAAAGAAAGAATTATAGTTTCGCCACAAGGTGCAGATATAAAAGTTGATAATGGCGATGAAGTGCTTAATTTTTGCGCTAATAATTATTTAGGTTTATCATCTCATCCTAAAGTAATTGAAGCTGCAAAAAAGGCCATTGATACCCACGGTTACGGCATGTCTTCCGTACGTTTTATATGTGGCACCCAAGATATACACAAAGAATTAGAGAAAAAGATCTCTGATTTTTTAGGGATGGAAGATACCATTTTATATGCCGCCGCTTTTGATGCTAATGGAGGGCTTTTTGAACCTTTGTTTGATGCCCAAGATGGCATCATCTCTGATGAATTGAATCACGCTTCCATTATTGATGGTGTTCGTTTGTGTAAAGCTCAACGCTATCGTTATAAACATGATAATATGGAAGATTTAGAAAAGCAACTACAAGAAACACAAAATCTTCGACATAGAATTATAGTTACAGATGGGGCTTTTTCTATGGATGGCACCATTGCCCAATTAGATAAAATTTGTGATTTGGCCGATAAATACAATGCTTTGGTAATGATTGATGAATGCCATTGCAGTGGTTTTATGGGTAAAAACGGACGAGGAACTCATGAGCATCATAACGTAATGGGCAGGGTTGATATCATTACAGGAACTTTAGGTAAAGCTTTGGGCGGTGCTTCCGGTGGTTTTACATCTGGTCCAAAAGAAGTTGTTGATATTTTACGCCAACGCTCACGCCCATATTTGTTTTCTAATACTTTGGCTCCTTCAATTGTTGGTGCAAGTATTGCTGTTTTAGATATGCTGACGGAAACCACCGAACTAAGGGATAAGTTAGAAGCAAATACCAAGTATTTTAGAGAAAAAATGACTGAAGCAGGTTTTGACATCAAAGCTGGTGTGCATCCAATAGTTCCTGTTATGCTTTATGATGCGCAATTATCGCAAGATTTTGCAGCAAAAATGTTAGCCGAAGGTATTTATGTAATCGGTTTTTACTATCCAGTTGTTCCAAAAGATAAAGCAAGGATAAGAGTACAAATGTCGGCAGCACATGATAGGCATCATTTAGATAAGGCGATAGCTGCATTTATTAAGGTAGGTAAGGAGTTGGAGGTGATTAAGTAGTTTAGAAAAGATATCTATCAAACATTCCGTATATTTAATAATTAAAATATCGATAGGATCGTAGAAAGAAAAAATAATGAAATTATTGTAAAAATACCTGCCTCAATTAATTCTGATGATTTGCAAGACTTTTTAGACTTCAGCAGATATAAAGAATTAACTTCTAAAGCAGAAGTTTCTCAAGACGAGATTGATGATTTAGCGAATGAAATTAATAAATCTTGGTGGGAGGAAAATAAAGAAAATTTGAAGCGATGAAAGTCGTAGTAGATACTAATATTGTATTTAGCGCACTATTAAATCCATCAAGTAAAATTGC
>JACMNZ010000149.1 GCA_014378285.1 Pseudopedobacter sp. | reverse complement strand
TTTATTGTATAATTCTAATAAAAACAACACATGTTCACTCAAACTTGTACTTAATTCTTTAGATACAGATAAATGTTTACGTAATGTTGGCTCAGTCAAATCTAAATTTTTAGCCATATCAAAACGTGTAGAACCACTAACATCTATCAAATCTTAAATAGAAAAAGATTGTAAACCTCCTTTAATTACAGAAAGTCTATTTACAGGAGATTCAAAACAAGATTGATAGGAAACTAATGCTTTTCTAGCTGCGTTAGAATAATCATCTTCTTTTTCTTCATAGTTTTTCACAATAAAATATAATATTTTTGTTTTGGATATGAAAATATTTTCATTAAAATTTTAATCATCTTGCATATTCCACCATCCCGATTTTTTCATTTCAGAAACTTCTACAGTAAAAAAATTGAATTCCTCGGTTACCTTTCCTTTAATTAAATAACATCCTTTACCTTTAAATGAAAATTTAGCGGCAATTTCCGGAAATAAAACGGTATCAATCCAGTCACCATTTTCATCTAAAAAAGTTCCAAAAAACATCGTTTCTCCGTGTTTTGTTTTAGCATATTTGGTGGTTACCAACTGACCAACAATTTCAATTTCTTGCCCGACTTTATTGGGAATGTCTTTGGCTTTTATTCCTTTCCATTGTTGTTCTACCATTAATTCAAATGGAGATGAAAGCATAAAATCCATTAATTCCAACTCATCTAGCATATCATTTCTCTTATCATAATATAAATCCGGGATTTTAAAATCCGATTTTGATTCTGTTTTGAAAAGTTTGCTTTGAATAACTTGGGAAGGTCTTTTATTCATCAGGAAATGTGCATCCCAAAGTAAAGCTTGTTTAGATTTTCCTGTAAACCTAAAAGCACCAATGCGTATTAAAATAATTAGTTGTTCTAAATTAATTGCAACCCGGTCCACAAAATTATTGATACTTTTAAATAATCCACAACATTCCCTTTCGTTCAAAACAATTTGTATCAGTTTAGATTCTAAACCTTTTACAAGTATAAAACCTAAAAATATAACATCATCATTTATAGACGTTAACCAATCGCTATGGTTTAAACAAGGTGCTTCAACTTTTGCTCCTGCTTTTTGAACTTCCCGCACATACAAACCTGTATGATAAAATCCGCCAAAATTATTGATAACCCCTACCATAAATTCTAATGGAAAGTGAGCTTTCAAATACATACTTTGATAGCTCTCTACAGCAAAAGAGGCAGAATGTCCTTTTGCAAAAGAATATCCAGCAAAAGATTCTATCTGTCTCCAGACTTCAGTGGTTAAACTCCTTTCTCTACCCATTTCATCACAATTAGAAAAAAACTTATCCTTAACTTTTTGAAACTCTTCTCTAGAACGATATTTTCCTGACATTCCTCTCCTCAAAACATCAGATTCGCTCAAGGTTAAACCCGCAAAATGATAAGCAACCTTTATCACATCCTCTTGATAAACCATCACACCATAAGTATCCGACATTATTTCCCACAAAACAGGATGAGCAACCGATTTTCCCTTATCCAAAGCATGATGTCTTAGAATATATTCTCTCATCATTCCAGATTGTGCCACACCTGGTCTTATGATAGAACTTGCAGCAACTAATGTCAAATAATCTTTACATTGTAACTTAGCTAACAACATCCTCATCGCAGGTGATTCTACATAAAAACAACCTACCAAATTTCCCTTTTCAAGATGTTTAACGATTTTTTTATCCTTCATAAATTTTTGGATGTCATGTATATCTATACTTATACCTTGATTTTTTTTAACGATGGCTAAAGTGTCTTTTATATGCCCTAGACCACGTTGACTTAATATATCAAATTTATACAAACCTAAATCCTCGGCATTGTACATATCAAACTGACAAATTGGAAATCCTTTTGGAGGGTGCGATGTAGCGGTATAACGGTAAATAGGCAATTCAGAAATTAAAATTCCCCCAGCATGTATACTCAGATTTTTTGGGAAATCTTTTATCTGAGAAGCATAGTTGCAAATCTCAAAATCTAGTCCATTTTTCTTTTTATCCGGGACAAATCCATTTTTTACATTTTCAATCAATCCTTCAATTTCACCATTTGGCAAACCATAAACTTTACCCAATTCTCTAAGAGAAGAGTTACTTTGAAAAGTTGTATATGTAGCTTGTAAACAAGTATGTTCTAAACCATATTTTTTAAAAATATAACTGATAACTTCATCCCTATCTTGCCAAGAAAAATCAATATCAAAATCTGGAGGCGTTTTTCTAAAAACATTTATAAACCTTTCAAAATATAAGTCTAAATTAATTGGGTCAACGTCAGTAATTTTCAAACAGTAAGCCACAACACTATTTGCGCCACTACCTCTTCCTATATAATAAAAGTCTTTACTTTGGGCAAAGGATATAATATCATGATTAATCAGAAAATAAGACACATACTTACCTTCCCTAATTACTTTTAATTCTTTATCTATACGATTTCTTACAATTTGCGTTATTTCTTTGTATCGATATTTTGCGCCCTTTTCAACTAAATAAACCAGCTTTTCATAATCTAATATTTCGGAAACTTCTTTATCTACATGATTATCAAATCTTGATTTATTCTTATTCACACCTAATTCAAAATCAATCAATTCACAGTTTTCTAGCAAATCAAATGTGTTTTTAATAATCTGCGGATGTTCTCCGTAATAACTTCCAAAAGTTTGTTCGTCTAAAAAAACTTCATCGGCCAAAGCCAAATCTTCATTTTTAATTTTAGAAATAATGGTGTTTTTTTGTATTGCTCTTAATACTTTGTGTAGTTGAAAATCTTTTTCACCAGCAAAACTTACCGAATGTAAAATCACTATTTTTTCCCGATAAGAATTCCATTTTTCTAGTTTTAAAAAATGTAAGTCTTTATAATTTATTCCAATAAACTCATTATCATCTAAATCATATTCAGCATCTTTTTTAAATGGATAAATTATAAAGACATCATCTCTAATTTCACATTTATCATCAAAAGGAAGCTCTTCCTTTAAATGCTTTGATAAAAATCTATTCAATTTTTCAAAACCATCTTGGTTTTTAGCGATACCCACAAATTTTTGGGAAATCTCATTTCTAAAATCAGTTCCTAAAATAAGTGAAAAACTTCTTTTCTTATTAAGCCTAAGCGTTTCTAAACAGCCAGAAGTATTATTAATGTCGGCAATTACAAATCTTTCTACACCATGCTTTTTAGCTTGTTGCAAAAGTTTTTTAGGTGATAAAGTACCGTGTAAAAAACTAAAATAACTATGGCAATTAAGAAACATCTAATCAACCGGATATACCATTAAAAGGATTAAACGATCTAGAATTTATACCCATAGTTATTGCCCTATGAACAGATTTATTTCCAAATCTGTTATTAATGCTATCCAGAGCTTGGTATAAATGAATATGGTTTTCATTATCATTAAATAAATGTATTTGTTGGTGTCCCCTCACTAATTTACTCAACCGCACTCCTATCAATCTAATCAACATCCTACGGTTATAAAGTTTTTTGAACAACATTTTAACCTGTGGTATTAACTCATGATCAGAGGCACTATATGTGATTTTAATTTGTTGGGTGTAAGTATTAAAGTCAGAATACCTGATTTTCACACTTACACAACCGGTCAAAAAGTTTTCTTTTCGCATCTTAAAACATAAATCTTCCGTCATAGAAACCAATAAACATTCTAACATTTCAACATCCATAGTGTCCTTATCAAAAGTTTCCTCACTAGAAAGCGATTTCCTTTCTGTATAAGGTATAATCGAAGAATTATCAATTGCATTGGCTTTTTCCCACATCATCGTACCATGCTTGCCAAAAGCAGATTGCAATAATTGTAAAGGCATCTGCTGCAAAGTAAAAACCTTTTTTATACCCATCTTTCGTAAACTTTCTCCAGCCTTTTCTCCAATCATTGGTAACTTCCTTACAGGTAAAGGAGCCAAAAAAGATTTCTCTTCCCCAAAATTCACATATTTATAATTATTAGGTTTAGCCAAACCCGTTGCTACTTTAGATACAGTTTTGTTTTTAGACATACCAAATGAAATAGGCAAAGCCGTCTCCTTAATAATTTTTTCCCGTAATTCTTTAGAATACCGTAATGTTCCGTTAAAATCATCAAATCCAGTCATGTCCATATAAAATTCATCAATAGATGTTTTTTCGAATACAGGAACAGCCTCATTAATAATTTCAGTAACTTCTAAAGATGCCTTTGAGTAACTATCATAATCCCCCCTAATAAAAAGCAAATCCGGACAAAGCTGTTTTGCCAATCTTCCAGGCATCGCAGAATGTACGCCATATTTTCTAGCTTCATAACTACAAGAAGCCACAACACCTCGTTCACTAGAACCACCAATTGCAACAGGCCTTCCTAATAAATGCGGATTAGACCTGCACTCTACCGAAACAAAAAAACTGTCTAAATCAATATGTATAATCTGTTTCCCTTCCATTCTATCCTATTCAAAACTTAATTTAAAGATTTATAAATTTCTTTTTTTAATGTATAAATCATTAAAATTAATTAATAAGGGCGTTTTAACACGCTATCCGCTATAGTTTTTTAATCGCCACGGGCGGTCAAAAAAGCTGTCGCTTCTATCGTTAACGCAAATAACACTATTTAGAAATTTTAGAGTTATAACTATTAAGGGTATTTAAAATCAAATTTATATAGAGTCTAATAATTAATTAAATTATTATTTGATGTAATATTCATCAATACAGGTTTTTAGCTTTCAGCTTTGTGCATTTAGCTTTTGGCCTTTATATAATATTGTTTATTTTTTTAAAACCAATGTTTCATAAACAATTTCCCTTAAAACAAATTAACTAAACAAATATAATACTAATATTTTTAGTATTTAATATTGTTGAAAAATAGAATAAATTGTAAAAATGAGGTAGGATTACATATTGGAAAAATACATATACATGAATATGGAAGAGTAGGATTTCTCATACTCGTTTCATTTAACGAGCCACGTCAGGCATTAGAAGATTATAACCAGTGCTTGCAGATAGAGATACTTTTCAAGACAATAAAATCAAGTGGTTTTATCATAGAGGATACTCATGTGACCACTTTAAACAGGTTGGAAAAACTTATCTTGTTAACTATAATCGCTTTTGTGTAATGCTACAAAATCGGCAATTATATCAATATCTGGATAAATCCCATCGATAGAAGCCATAATTTACTTGGTGTCAAAGGATATTACACGAATCTTCCGGGATCGCTTGCCGATAATAAGACCATAATAACACCATATCGTGAACTTAAAGGCATCGAATAGGGCTTTTAGAATATCAAAAGACGATCTACAAACAAGACCGATATTCAATTATAAAGAAGGGCCGATAAAGCTTGATCTATTGATATGCTTTATGGCTTTGGTTAGATCCGAGCGTATTAAACCGAAAAAGGAGATATCAATGAAAAGCTCCGTTCATAAATGTAAAAGAAGTACAGATGCTGAACTGAAAATAAAAGTACAGGGAATTATGATAAGAGCCAATCCAAACAGAATACAAGCGAGAGGAGGCAAGAAAGAGATCCAGGGGAAGGGCGCTATCGAACCCGCAATATCACATATGAAAAGAAACCACTGCTTAGGCCTAAACTTTCTAAAAGGCGTGGTCGAAGATATCCATAATGCACTATTAGCAGGTGTTGGGTACGATTTAAAGCTAAGGTTTAACCAAATTGAGCAAGAGATTGCTCTTTATCCTAAATTGCTACTCACGCTGACCAGGCTAAATCAATCAAACTACTACTCTATTAATCTAAATCCCAGTTTTCTCAACACAACCTGAAGTCAGTTGGTTGAGAAAAAAGAGTTTTTAAGGGTTGGCTATTTAATGTTAATACTTCACTAGTTTTACCCTCTTTAAACTATAAAACAGTATAATTGCTTCATTACTTACCGAATCTATTCTTCTATTACGCTAATAGTAGCATCTATGTAAAGATTGGATAGCATTCTTCTAAATCTAAGTTTAGCCAGCTTTCAATATCTGTCTCAGCCGATATCATCATATTGTTGATCGCTGATTTACTGTAGTGATGACCATAAACCTTATCCCTCATTCCAATAATTTGCTCGATAGTAAGTCCAGCACTATAAAGCTCATAAGTAAGCTGTTTACTTTCAAGGTTTTGATTAAGGATAATATTAATGGATAAAAGCAATTGTCTCGGGTCCTAGTATCATTAATTCTACTTTACCTCCTTTCTAAAACACTACTTCTGAGATATCCACTACTCGGATCTGAGTTAATATCCTTAAACTCATCTTTCTCTGATTGTATGATTACCTCTAAGGGCATCTTTAATAACTCCTAGTAATCATTTTTACCACTTACGATATCGCCCAAAATTTCTGTAATTTGTTGTTGTGTAAAATCCATACTGTCAATTTTTGCTTGCAATTCAAAAATCGTCTTTATTCTTGCTCTGCAAACTTTATTGTACAGTATCTTTCTTTAACTTAATTAGTCAATTATATATACATAATTAATATTATCCAAAATACTTCAATTTGCAGAAATTAAAATTGTGGAGAAACTACTTAGTAATTAAGCTTATAGACGAAAGAGTTGAAAATATTTAAAGAGACGTGACAAAAAAAGCCCCCCTTCCAGTTGGGAAGGGGGGCACTAAGGTCTGGCACCGACCTACTCTCCCACGTTTTACCGCAGTACCATCGGCTCGGGCGGGCTTAACTTCTCTGTTCGGAATGGGAAGAGGTGGACACCGCCGATATAGGCACCTGAATATCATTAATGCT
>JACMNZ010000148.1 GCA_014378285.1 Pseudopedobacter sp. | reverse complement strand
GGAAGAAAATCAAGCCATACAGAAAGTTGGAATGGCAGCAAATTAATTTTACCAACAGAAAATGAAGGTTGGGAAAGAGTTGCACCAAGCGATATTTCTTATCAGGAAGATACTTTGTTGCCATTGGCTTTAGATTTAAAAGGCATTAATAAAGTAATTGATGATTTTAAAACAGCAACTATACGTTCTTTAAATGCTGGTTTTAAAGTTATCGAAATTCATGCAGCTCATGGTTATTTAATCCATCAATTTCTATCGCCATTATCAAATAAAAGAAGCGATAATTATGGTGGATCTTTTGAGAACAGAATAAGATTTTTACTAGAAATTATTGATGCTGTTAATGAAGTTTGGCCACAAGATTTACCATTATTTGTGAGGATTTCTGCATCAGATTGGGCTGATGGTGGTTGGGACCTAGAACAAACAATTCAGTTATCTAAGTTACTAAAAGAAAAAAATGTTGATTTGATAGATTGCTCTTCTGGTGGTTTGGTATCTTATCAAAAAATAGACTCAAAACCATTATATCAAGTGCATTTTGCAAAAGCAATAAAAAAAGAAGCACAAATTTTAACAGGAGCGGTCGGCTTAATCACCACCTCTGAAGAATCAGAAAAGATTTTGGAAGATAACGAAGCTGATTTTATTTTTATGGCAAGAGAATTATTAAGAGACCCATATTTTCCTTTAAGGGCAGCACATGAACTTGATGTAAAAGTAAAATGGCCCCTCCAATACGAAAGAGCCAAATATAGATAGCTATTTAACGGCAGTCATTTTTAAACAAACCGGACTTCCAACTTTTAACATTTCATTATTGTAGGTAAGTAGTCCAGTTTTTTTATTCCTTTTGAAAATATAGATATCATCAGAGTTTTGGTTGGCAACTAAAAGAAAGTTATCCGTGGGGTCTATCATAAAGTTACGAGGAGTTTTGCCCATAGTGCTTTGTGAACCAACACGGCTTAAAGACCCATCTGTTTTATTTACTTTAAAAATCACGATTTCGTTTACATCTCCTCTGTTAGTGGCATATAAAAAATTACCGTCATTAGATAAATGAATATCGGCAGCTCCATTAGTTCTAGAAAAACCTTCTTGATCCAAATTAACATTTTTTACCTTTGTTAGCACCTTATCTTTGTAATCAAAAATGGTAATCACCGCACTCATCTCTGATAAAAGATATAATTTGTCTCCATTTTTATTAAACACAAAGTGTCGTGGACCAAAGCCTGGTTCTATATTTACGAAAGGTTGTGCGGAATTTTGTAAAGGTTTTTCAAACGAAGAATCATAATCGTAAGCATGTAATTTATCAGTACCTAAATTAGCAGAGAAAAGTGTTTTACCATCATTAGAAAAAATTACCGAATGTGTATGTGGTGCAGTTTGTCTACTTTTATTAACGCTACTCCCATCATGTTGTATTAACTGACTTAATTTTCCAACACTTCCATCAATTTTTAAAGGTAAAACGCTTATACTTCCACTACCATAATTAGCGGTAAAAATAAATTTATTATCGTTTGCAATACTAATATAGCAGGGCCCAGATCCTAAGGTTTCTTGTTTATTTATAAAAGAAATATTGCCGTTTTTAGTATCAAGATCAAAAGAACTTACTCCCCCTTTTCTATCTGCTCCACTTTCATTAACACTGTAAACTTTATTACCCTCTTGGTTGATTGCCAAATATGAAGGGTTATTTATCCCTTCTGCTTTTGATTCAAAGGCTAGCCTTCCTGTTTTAGTATCAAACTTATAAACAAAAATCCCATTGTTTTGAGTTTTGGTATAAGTGCCTATTAATAAGTGTTGATATCTTGATATTCTAGATTTTTGGGCAAAACTTAAAAAAGGGATTATTATAAATGTTAAGGCTAATTTTAGTTTAATTCTCATCAGATTAAAAGGTTATTTCAAATGCAAATTGCAAAAAAAAAGCCTTCATAAAATGAAAGCTTTTAATTATTTTAAATTTTAAAAATTAAGAAGTCGGAAAAGCTGTTACGTTAGCTAGCATTTTTTCTTGGTTCAACAATGCCGATTGATAATTTTCACTATTCCCATTAATAAACAAACATGTTTTATCCTTAATTAAATTAATAACTTTTTCATTTAATTCTGGTGAAACTGCCGGGCATCCAAAACTTCTACCCAACCTGCCAGTTTGTTTAATAAAACTTTCGCTCACATAATCTGCACCATGTACAACAATGGCTCTATTTCTGGCTAAATCATTAACACCTTTATCTTGTCCGTCTAATTTCAAAGACAAACCGTGTTTACCTAAATAAGTCTCGTTAGTTACATAAAACCCTAAACTGCTTTCATGAGATTCTGCTTGGTTGCTAAACTTAGTAGCTACATCAAAACCGCTGCCTTGCCCGTGGGCAACATAAGTATTTAACAATAATTCTTTGCTCTGCAAATTAATAATCCACATCCTTTTGGTAGTGCTTGCTTGCGTGAAATCAACTACTGTTAAAATTTGTTTATCATTATTTAAAGATCTGCTATTTTTTAGATTTAAAAAGCCGATTAATGCTTTCTCAAACACAGGTAAAGATAAATTAGCTTCTTTTAAATGAGATTTCTCATAAATATCATTCATATAATTTGTAAAAAGAATGTCTTTGTGTAAAATGGTAGCGGAAGAATCTAAATGACTAATTTCTTCATTTGAAATTCCTAAAATTGGATCTTTTGCAGTTTTCCAGCTAATGTTTATAAAAGTAAATAACAAAATTCCTGTCAAAACACTTGAAATGGAATAAACTTTTAATCTTTTTTTTCCTTTAAACATAAATTTTTCTTTTGGTAAGAATGATAGATTATACTTAAATATACGAAAAATAGTTACTAAGTAAACCTAATATCTTTTAAACATGACTTAACTCCTACACAGTTGTTTGATGGTGCAATTCTCAAAATATCAAGCAATTAATACGAGAAAAAATGATATTTATTGTTTAAGAATTTAAAAACG
>JACMNZ010000147.1 GCA_014378285.1 Pseudopedobacter sp. | reverse complement strand
AATGGTGCTGTTTAAATAATTTTGCAGATAGAAATTATAGCCTTGATTATCATCAATTGTACAGTTTTTAAAAGTCAAGGCTTGGGCATTTTCCGCGGTAAAAACAGGATGGAACTTTACTAAACTACTTTTTTGGGAAAAGTTTTTTGGGTAGTTATAATTAGAAATTTTAAATTTCCCGTCTTCAAATCTTTCTACTCCAATATATTCTGAAGGGCTTCTTGAATAAACAAGATTGCTAGACCAAATTCCTTCCGGTTTACCGTCTTTTACTCTTCCTTCAAAAGAAATCCCTGTATAACCAAACTCATTGAAATCATAAACAGATTCAATCAATTTTAATATCCCTTTTCCATCTTTAATTTGCTGTCTGCCCTTTTCATCAAAATAACTTTTAATAAAAATTTGTCCGTTTTTATAAGCCAGATTTAGCCAAATATTTCCACTTGGATAAAAGTATTTCCAATCGCCAATTGGTAAATTATCCTTAAAATTGATGGTAAACTTTGGTATTCCATTTTCATAGAAACCCTTAAATTCTCCTTGCTTTTTTCCCCCTTGATATTTGCCCGTTAAAGCTGATTGGTTGTTATTGTAGTAATCAGTAAAAAAACTATTGAAACCGCCATCTTTTTTATCGTATTTAATAACACGAGTAAAAGTTTTGTAAACACAATTTTTATCGACTAAATAATACTGCTGATCAAAATACAAGTGAATGTAACCATCAATACTTTGTTCCATATACTTTGCACTAGTTTGTTGAGCATAAGCCTGTTGTAGCATTATGAAACCTAAGAGAAATATGTATATGGTTTTTTTCTTCATCTTAATGCGCTGCTAACCAATTTTCGCCTTCGCCAACTTCTACAACTAATGGAACACTCATTTTTATTGCAGTTTGCATCCTATCTAAAATGATTTTTTTCATTTGTTCTTTTTCCGATTTTACAACATCGAAAACCAATTCATCATGCACCTGCATGGTCATTTTAGATTGAAGGTTTTGGTCTTTGATATCTTTATGGATATTGATCATCGCAATTTTTATCAAATCTGCAGCAGAACCTTGAATTGGTGCATTAATAGCATTTCGTTCTGCATAACCACGTACCGTTTGGTTTGCAGAATTGATGTCTCTTAAATAACGTCTTCTGCCCATTATAGTTTCCACATAACCATTTTCCCTTGCAAAATTTATGGTATCTTCCATATATTGCTTGATGCCAGCATATTGATCAAAGTAGTTTTGGATAATTTCCGCAGCTTCTTTTCTTGGGATGCCCAAAGTTTGTGATAAACCAAAAGCCGATTGACCGTAAATAATTCCAAAATTAACAGCTTTTGCGTTTCTCCTTTGATCTGATGTAACTTCATCTAACTCAATTCCATAAACTTTTGCAGCAGTTGCGGTATGGATGTCTAACCCTTTTGTAAAAGCTTCCATCATGTTTGCATCCTTACTTATTTCTGCAATAATGCGAAGCTCAATTTGTGAGTAATCTGCAGAAAGCAAAATATGGTTTTCATCTCTTGGGATAAAAGCCTTACGCACTTCACGCCCTCTTGCAGTTCTTATCGGGATGTTTTGAAGGTTTGGATTGTTAGAGCTTAAACGGCCAGTTGCCGCAACGGCTTGATTATAAGAAGTATGGACTCTGCCTGTTCTTGGGTTTACCAATAAAGGCAAAGCATCTACGTAGGTAGATTTTAATTTACAAAGTTGTCTAAAATCTAAAATTTCTTTTACGATATCTGATTTTGATGCTAAAGCTAAAAGCACATCCTCACCAGTTTGATATTGGCCAGTTTTGGTCTTTTTAGCTTTATCATCAAGTTTTAATTTATCGAATAAAACTTCTCCTAATTGTTTAGGCGATGCTAAGTTGAATTTTACTCCGGCCTTTTCATACACTAATTTTTCTAACCGATTTATTTCAATCTCCAGCTCTTTAGAATAGTTTTGCAACTGTTCCATATCAATTTTTACACCTTCAATTTCCACGTCTGCTAATACATAAACTAACGGATTTTCAATTTCTTGCGATAACCTTACTGCTTTCACTTCCGTAAGCATAGGCTCAAAAATTTCTTGAAGCTGTAAGGTGATGTCAGCATCTTCGCTGGCATATTCTTTTACAATTTCTATCTCCACATCTCGCATAGTGCCTTGGCTTTTTCCTTTTTTACCAATTAACTCGGTAATAGAAACTGGAGTATAACCGAGGTAATTTTCAGAAAGAATATCCATTCCGTGGCGAGTATCCGGATCTAAAATATAATGCGCTAACATCGTATCAAACAATTCGCCGGCAACATTAATTCCATACCACTTCAACATCAGAATATCGTATTTAATATTTTGACCAATCTTCCTGATTTGTGGATTTTCTAAAACTGCCTTAAACTCATGGGCTATGGCTTTCGCCGATTCAAAATCTTCTGGAACAGGAATATAATACGCTTCTCCTTTTTTGAAACTGAATGATAGACCAACCAAATCAGCGTTATTGGCATCTATTCCAGTAGTTTCTGTATCAAAACTGATGGCTTTTTGTTTTTCTAATTCTGCTATTAACGTTTTACGTTTTTCTTTATCATCAATTAAATGATAAGTATGAGGAGTATTTTCAATGTTTTTCCCACCTTCTACCGCAGTTGCAGCTTGCGCAGGAGAAATGGTGATATTTTTTATTTCCGATGGCGCATTTCCGCTACCAAATAAATCCATTTGCCCAGAACTGTTTCCTTTAGTTTCTGCGATAGAAAAATCCTCACCAAAAACCCTTCTACCTAAAGTTCTAAATTCTAACTCAGCGAAAAGCGGTTCTAATTTTTCTTTATTTACAGGGCCACATCTAAAACTTTCTTCATGAAATTGAACTGGGACGTTTAAAATTATGGTAGCTAATTTTTTGGAAAGCAATCCTTGTTCTGCAAAGTTTTCTACGTTTTCTCGTTGCTTGCCTTTTAACTCATGACTGTTGGCAATGATATTTTCCATAGAACCATAGGTTTTAATTAGGGCTTTAGCTGTTTTTTCTCCTATACCTGGAATACCAGGAATATTATCTACTGCATCGCCCCACAAACCTAAAATATCAATTACTTGATGCACATGCTCAATATCCCATTTTGCTAAAACTTCTTTTACACCCAAAATCTCCATGTCGTTACCCATTCTTGAGGGCTTGTACATGTAGATATTTTCTGAAACCAGTTGCGCAAAATCCTTATCGGGGGTCATGCAGTAAACAGTAAATCCTTCTTTTTCAGCTTGTTTAGACAAAGTTCCAATTACATCATCTGCTTCAAAACCATCAGAAGTAATTACAGGAATGTTAAAACCTTCAATCAGTTTAACTACATAAGGTAAAGCAGCAGAAAGATCTTCTGGCATTGCTTGTCGGTGCCCTTTATAAGCCTCATATTCTATATGTCGTTCTGTTGGTGCGTCTGTATCAAAAACAACTGCTATATGTGATGGTTTTTCTTTTTTTAGAACCTCTAATAAAGTATTGGTAAAGCCCATCACCGCAGAAGTATTGATGCCATTAGAGGTAAATCGTGGATTTTTGCTTAACGCGAAATGTGCTCTGTAAATAAGAGCCATCCCATCTAAAAGAAAAAGTTTTTTTGACATGTTTTTTAATTGTTGTCAGCTTTATAGCTGTATTTTCAAATTTAAGATTCTTGATGAAGAATAAGGAATATAAGTTTTTTTATAAAGGCTATTATCTGACCCCTGATTTACAGTATTTTAAGATTCTTATGATTAAAACCCTTAGCATCACATTAATCTCTTAATCAAAAATCATAGTTCAAACAACTTAATAACCTGCCAACAAAGCTAAAGCAGGTATTAAATTATAAGCAGCATGCATCATCATTGATTTTGAAAGACCGAAACGCATTCTTACATAACCTAATATAAACCCAAGAAACATTTGTGGCAATACCAATAAAATAATAGGAAAACCGTAGGCAAAAGGATCGTTATAATTTGAGATATGAACCAAGCCAAAACAAATTGCCGTCAAATAAAAATGGGTAGGAAACCACTTTGAAATTACAGCATGTTTTTTAAAATTGTTATTACCAAAAGCAATTATCGCTGTAAAGCCGCTAATTAAAACTGCAACAATACCTATGATAAGCGTTAAACCTATAAATACTTTATAAAGTAAACCAATGGCTAGCAGCGCATAACAAAGGATAGCTACGTAATAATTTTTGAGTTGGTATCTGAAAATAAGTTCCTCTGCGATTGGCGCAAAAATAGTCACTGTAAAAAATAATAAGATTTTCTTCTCCTTTAAATCAAATAATTCAAAGGCTGGCAATTCTTTAATGAGGTTTAAATTCTCTAAAAGGCTAATAAATATTACCGATAAAAAAGAAAAACAAAGCGAAATAATAACTAATGGAAATAGTTGGTTATAAAAAGTTTTGCTTTCAGTCTCCTTGATGAAAGGATTTGGCTTTTT
>JACMNZ010000146.1 GCA_014378285.1 Pseudopedobacter sp. | reverse complement strand
GTTTTTCTTTTTTCTGATACCATTGCAAGGAATATCGCCTTTGGGCAAGATAAATTGGATATGGAAAAGGTAGAACAAGCTGCTAAAGATGCTGCCGTTTATAAAAACATCATTGCTTTTGATAAAAAATTTGAGACATTTATTGGCGAAAGAGGGATTACTTTATCTGGTGGACAAAAGCAAAGGGTCTCTATTGCAAGGGCAATTATAAAATCGCCTCAAATTTTAATCTTTGATGATTGTCTTTCTGCCGTTGATACCAAGACAGAGGAAGAGATTTTAAATAGCTTAGGGAAAGTGATGAAAGGTAAAACAAGTATTTTAATTGCCCACCGAGTTTCTACCATAAAAAATGCTGATAAAATTATTGTTTTAGATAATGGCGAAATAATAGAACAAGGAAACCATAATTTATTAATGGATAAAAAAGGTGTTTATTTTGAGCTTTACGAAAAACAGCTCTTAGAAGAACAACAAGAATTATCTTAAACTTTACAGTTTATTTGGAACTTTAATATTTTCTTTCTTTATTTATCCCAACAAATCACAAACTTTATTTAAAATGGGAGATTACGATAACAGGGAAAGAGAAGAAGTTTATTCTAAGAAAGTTAGAGCAGGAAAAAGAACTTATTTTTTCGATGTAAAGGCAACTAGATCAAACGATTACTACATTACCATCACAGAAAGTAAAAAAAGATTAGAAGATGGTGTATTTATTAAACATAAAATCTTTTTGTACAAAGAAGATTTTGAAAAATTTGCCGAAGGCTTAACCGAAACCGTAGATTATATTAAGTCTAATCAAGAAGTAGTAGAAAAAAGATATGAATTCAATCAGGATGGAGCTCCATTAAAATCTGATGACGATTTCTCATTCGATATTTAATAAAATAGTTATTGCATCAAAAAGCCGATTTTTTTTAAGAAAAATCGGCTCTTTTTGTACTAAAAAAAAGCCCAACTTATTTAGTCGAACTTTTTTTAAATTATTTAAAAAATATTATACTCTTTTAACTTTTACTGCTTGAGGACCTTTTTGCCCATCAGATACTTCAAATTCTACATCATCATTATCTTTTATTCCATTCACACCGCCTTCAACATCTTTAAAATGGACAAAAATATCTTTTCCTTGAAAAATAATAAATCCAAATCCTTTTTGTGCATTAAACCATTTTACTTTACCTGTTTCCATAATTATTGATTTTAAAAATTAAATTGAAAATAAAATCAATTCCGTATACAAACATGAGCTTGATTCTTATTTTGTTAATACCCAAATTTATAATAATTTATCATCAAACAAATTATTATTTATTTGGCTGAGGTGTTGTTCTTAGATAAGGTTTAATTACAGTATGACCTTTAGGGAATTTAGCTGCAATATCTTCAGTTTTGATTGCTGGAGAAACAACAACGTCCTCCCCATCTTTCCAATCTGCAGGTGTGGCCACGCTGTGATAAGCCGTTAATTGTAATGAATCTATTACTCTTAAAACTTCTTGAAAGTTTCTTCCCGTTGATGCTGGATAAGTAATCATTAATTTAACTGTTTTATCTGGTGCAATGATAAACAATGACCTAACTGTTAAAGTAGTCGAGGCGTTTGGGTGTAACATTCCATAAGCCTCAGAGATAGTTTTGTCTTCATCTGCAATGATAGGAAAATTTACTTCCGTGTTTTGGGTTTCATTAATATCACTGATCCATCCCTTATGCGATTC
>JACMNZ010000145.1 GCA_014378285.1 Pseudopedobacter sp. | reverse complement strand
CCAGTGGTGGTTAAAAAAGTACCAGTAACTTTAGATTGATTTTGAACAAATTCCCCAACAGCTTTTGTGGTATCCGTTTTATCGGCACTTATAAAAGTGGTTTCCCACCTACCAGAGACATCTACATTGGGTTTTTCTGCTCTTTCTTTTATCCTCCAAGATACGTCAGATTGAGCATAAAAAGTCATTTGAGCATCTTTATTTGCCAAATGCTTTGTCCAAGTTCCGTTTATTTTACCATCAACTAGGGTTCCATTGATCTCTGAATCAAATAGAGGTAATTTGATATGAATAGAATCGTCAAGATGGGTTATTTCATCTACTTTAAGTCTTTCAGAACTATTAATAATCTCTATATAATATTTCCCAGCACTATCTACCACATCAAAATTAAAAGGAATTTCCGCTCCTGATTCAGTAGCCAATGCCCCTCGCCAAGTTCCCACTTGTAACTTATTAGATGGTTTATCGCAAGAATTTAATATAATAGCAGCAAAAACAGAGAATAGTAAATATTTGATGGAAGTTTTCATTTGCTTGTTTTGTGTGAGTAAAATTGTGACTTAAAGATTTATTAACGCTTATAAATAACGAAAAATTTTATACTGCTTAACCAACTTATTATTTACCGAAATAATGTCCTTTGGCAGAAAGAATAAAAACGATAACTTCTTGTTCTTCTATTTTATAGATAAGCCTATCTTTTGAATTAATCTTTCTTGACCAATATCTTGATAGTTGATGCTTAAGTTGTTCGGGATTTCCTATTCCCGTCATAGGATGGATTTGTAACTCTAAAAAAATTGTCTCTAGTATATTTATATCAGTCTTATTTCCAGATTTATATATTTCTGCCAATTGCTTTTTGGCTTTCTTTTCAATGTCTATAGAATATCTGCCCATATATTCTTAGCATCTCTTATTCTAGTAACATTTCCTTTTTTTGCAGAAGCCTCAGCTAATAAAATTTTCTTTACAAACTGAGGATTATATCCACTATCATCAATATTTTCAATTGGAATTACCAGAAACGCTTTGCCCGCCCCTCTGTTAACAATTAGCTTTTCATCAACTGCTATTTCAGCATATTTTTTAATGTTTTTTCTAAACTCGCTTACGGTTATTGTTTTCATGATATTATTATTCAAATATACAAAATTCATGTACATGAATAGGTACGCAGAATAATAATTATTACAACATTTCCTACTTCAAAATCTCCCTAGAGATTACCACTTTCTGTATTTCAGATGTTCCTTCGTAAATCTGGGTAATCTTTGCGTCACGCATTAAACGTTCTACATGATATTCCTTTACAAAACCATATCCACCAAAAATCTGCACAGCTTCTACCGTGGTTTTCATAGCAACTTCAGATGCAAAAAGCTTTGCCATAGAGCTAGCTTGTGCATAAGGTAAACCTTGGTCTTTAAGCCAAGCCGCTTTTAAAACCAGCAATCTAGCGGCTTCAATTTCTGTAGCCATATCTGCTAATTTAAATGCAATTGCCTGGTGTTCTGAAATTGGTTTTCCAAAAGTTTTACGCTCTTTAGCATAATTTGTAGCCAATTCAAAAGCTCCAGAAGCAATACCTAAAGCCTGGGCAGCAATCCCAATCCTGCCACCTTCTAAAGTTTTCATCGCAAAAGAAAATCCAAAACCATCATCACCAATTCTATTTTCTTTAGGCACTTTTACATCCGTAAACATTAAAGAATGCGTATCAGAACCCCTGATTCCTAATTTATTTTCCTTTGGCCCAATTGCAAAACCTTCCATTCCTCTTTCCACAATCAAAGCGTTTATACCACGGCTGCCTTTTTCTGGATGCGTTTGTGCAATAACTATATATGTAGAGGCAGAACTTCCGTTGGTAATCCAATTTTTTATTCCGTTTAGCAGATAATAATCGCCCATATCTTCGGCAGTGGTTTGTTGAGAAGTAGCATCAGAACCAGCTTCTGGCTCAGAAAGACAAAAAGCACCAATCTTTTCTCCTGTTGCCAAAGGTTTTAAATACTTTTGTTTTTGTTCTTCATTTGCATACGCTTCCAAACCGTAACACACCAAAGAATTATTAACCGAAACCACTACAGATGTAGAAGCATCAATCTTAGAAAGCTCTTCCATTACCAAAACGTAAGAAATTACATCCATCCCTGATCCATTATATTTTGGATTTACCATCATTCCCATGAAGCCCAACTCCCCTAATTTCTTCACTTGCTCTGCCGGAAATTTTTGATGTTCATCACGTTCTATCACGCCAGGCTTTAATTCTGTTTGTGCAAAATCCCTTGCCGCCTGTTGTATCATCAAATGCTCCTCTGTAAATTGGAAATCCATAGTTTTAAATTATGATAAATAGTTGTAAAAGTTAAAATATTGTTCTTAATATCAAATAGATCAAACGATAGATATTATGTTATTTATTGAGGTTGTTAAAAATTTAGAACTGCAATAGTTTTATGGGTGTTCCCCAAGCTTCGCAATGGTCAGGCTTTACGCTAAATCTTTTTGCCCGCCAGCCGGCGGACAAAAAGGATACCGCTTCAATCCTTAACACAAAACTTATCTAATGAGAAACTAAAATAGCCTTAAAATCATTTATTTGTTCTTATCTAGCTTCACAAGTATCGGTTTCGTCATGTTGAATGGTAATGAAACATCACACAAACAGGCACCAAGCTAGCATGGCAACCTTGCCTTGAGATGTTTCCTATCGTCAACATGACTTTAAAAAGAAAAAGCTGCTGATTTCTCCATAAAAAACTTCCAAAAACCCTTGGTTAAACCAACTCAATTTTCAAATATAAAAATATTATGCAAGCATAGCAAATTGAAAATCTATTGATGCGCTTTTACTATTCGTTTTTCTATGGAAGACGTAGAATATCCGTCCAAAAATGAGATTGTTTTTACCTCTCCATAGTTAGCTAAAACTTCTTTTGCGCCAACTATTTGATCAGTAGTATAATCTGCGCCTTTAACTAAAACATCAGGTAAAATAGTTGAGATTAATTTTATTGGGGTTTCATCATCAAATAAAATAACTGCATCTACAAAAAAAAGAGCAGCCAATAAATTTGCTCTAGATTTTTCATCACAAATTGGTCTGGTTGGACCTTTTATCTTTTTTGTAGAAGCATCAGAATTTAAACCGACAATCAATTTTGTACCTAAATCTGCTGCTTTAGAAAGATAATCAATATGTCCTAAATGCATAATATCAAAACATCCATTAGTAAAAACCAATTTCTGCTTTTCATTTTTCCAAACCTTCATTTGCTCTTCAAAATCCTTTAAAGAACCATATATTTTATTTTGGATAATATCAAGATTTTGCAACATCTACTTTCTTTTTAGGTTGATATAAAACTCCTATAATTAAGGCTAAAATACCAAAAATGATAATCAATAAAGTTTGTACTGCATGTAAAATAGTTGCATAAACTAAAGCCGGACCTGAACTAATATTTAAAAGTATTAAACATTGCGAAACCATAAAATGAAATGCACCAATCCCGCCTTGTATAGGTGCTATCATTCCAAAACTACCTGCAATAACGGTTAATATAGCATCATAAAATGTTAGCAGAGAGGTTTCTTGAAGCATTTTAAATCCACAATAAGTAGAAAGAACATAAAAAAACCAAATGGCTATCGTGTAAAAACTAAATAAAAATGGACGTTCCATTTTTTTTAAGCTTAACAAGCCATCTTTAAGTTGATTTATAAATCCTTTTATTTTAACAGCAAATTTATTTTCTGAAGTAAATAACTTAAAAACTATAATTACAATTAATAATAAAACTATAATTAAGGCAATAAAAAGATAGATTTTTGATAAAATCAATTCCTTAAAATTGTAGCTTTCTGTAAAATGAAGAATAATATCAAAATAGATTCCTAAACCTATTAACACTATTAAACCTAGCCCAAGCAAATCAATAATCCTTTCCGTAATTACGGTTCCTATTAAAGAAATAGTACTGATGCTTTCTTTTTTTGAGAGCCATGCACATCTAATTATTTCGCCCGCCCTTGGCAATGCCAAATTCGCTAAATAGCCAATCATTATGGCATTAAAAACATTTAAAGTCGATACTTTATTATGTTGAAGAGGTTGTATTAATAATTTCCAGCGAAGCGCCCTAAAATAATGAGGAATTAATCCGGTTATAGCCGTCAATAAAATCCAAGTCTTATCGGCTTTGCTTAGATCATCAAAAAAATTTGAGTGGTATTGCGATTTAAAAAGATAATAAGTAATTGCTAAACCCAGCAGCAAAAAAAACGTGTATTTTAAAAATGCTAATGTACTTATTTTCAATTTCTTATTTAATCAAACGGTTATTTTCGTCAGGAAAAACTAAAACAGGCTGATACTTTTTAGCCTCTTCTAATTCCATGTGTGCGTAAGATACAATAATTACAATATCTCCAATTTGGGCTAACCTTGCGCAAGAACCATTTAGGCAAATTGTTCCGCTTCCCCGCTCTCCTTTTATAATATAAGTTTCAAAACGGGCGCCATTGTTATTATTCACTACCTGCACTTTTTCGTTAGGAATCATGTTTGCAGCATCAATCAAATCCTCATCAATAGTAATACTACCCACATAATTTAACTCGGACTGGGTAACCTTAACCCTATGGATTTTTGATTTTAAAACTTCAATAATCATGGTGTAAATTTAAAAAATAGATTTTAAAATTATTGTTAAGAAAGCATCATATTATCTATCAGCCTCGTTTGGCCCACATAACAGGCTATCAATGCAATAGCATTAGATTTATCTTTATCTTTTGTGATTTCCTGTAAAGAGTTTTGTTTACAGATTTTAAGGTATTCTAATTCTACGCCAGAAATATCATTAAAAAATGTTTTTGCTTCTTTCATTAATTCTGATAGCTTCAATTTATCAAAATTTGCTTTTAAAAATTTTAAAGATTTGTTAATTATTAATGCTTTTTGATGTTCATCGGCGTTAAGTCTCATATTTCTAGAACTCATAGCTAAGCCGTCTGCTTCACGTATAATTGGACAAGCAATAATATCAACATCCAGATTAAAATCATTAACCATTTTTTTAATAACTAAATATTGCTGATAATCTTTTTGCCCAAAGAATGCAAAATTGGGTTTAGCCCAACTTAATAATTTATAAACTATTTGAGTAACCCCTAAATAATGTCCCTGTCTAAATTCTCCCTCTAATAAAGAATCGAGCTCGCCAATGTTATAATTCCAAGTTTCATTATCATCTGCGTAAACCTCTTCTGTTTCTGGATTAAAAAGGATGTCACAACCAGCTTTCTCAAGCATGGTTATATCTTGTTCTATGGATTTTGGGTATTTTATTAAATCCTCTGGGTTATTAAATTGGGTAGGGTTTACAAAAATACTAGCAACCGTAATGTCACAAATATCTTTAGATTGATTGATTAAAGATATATGTCCTTGATGTAAAGCGCCCATTGTAGGTACCAAGCCTACTTTTAATTCTAGATTATTTAAAGTTTTTAAATAATTGGTGAATTGTTTTTGAGTTTTAAAAATCTTCAAAAATGTGAGGTTTTAATCTGCAAAAGTGTATAATTAGTTCTTAATATACAAAGCATTTAATTGCTTAATTGAAAAATTGCTATATATTCCGTATATTTGCACTTCATAAAATACTTCTTAACAAAAACTTAACAAAGATTAGGATGGGAAAAATCAAGCTTTTGTTTATCACACATGAAATGTCACCATTTCTTGAACTGACAAAAATTTCTAAGATCACAAGGACTTTACCACAAGCAATGCAAGAAAAAGGATTCGAAATAAGAATTCTTATGCCTCGTTTTGGTAACATTAACGAAAGAAGGAACAGATTACATGAAGTAATTAGACTTTCTGGGATGAACATCATTATCGATGAAACAGACAATCCTTTAATCATCAAAGTTGCCTCTATACCGGCTGCTAGAATGCAGGTATATTTCTTGGATAATGAAGATTATTTCCACAGAAAATATGTTTTTAACGACAATAAGGGTAAATTCTATGCGGATAACGATGAGAGAGCTATTTTCTTTTGTAAAGGTGCACTAGAAACAGTTAAAAAATTAGGCTGGGCACCAGATGTAGTACATTGCCATGGATGGATGAGCTCTTTAATTCCTGCTTATCTTAAAACCAGCTACAGAGAAGACCCTACTTTTAAAGAAGCGAAAATTGTTTATTCTCTTTATAACCAAAGTTTTGATAGTAGCTTGGGAGTAAACTTTACCAAAAAAGCCTTAATGAAAGGTATGGAAAGTAAGGATTTAGAAAGCTATAATAAAGGAACTCATGACGCTCTTAATAAGGCAGCAATAGAATATTCAGATGCTGTTGTTATTGGTGATGACGCTATTTCTGAAGAGGTGTTAAACTTTGTTAAAAAATCAGAAAAACCAGTTTTAGATTACGATTCTACATTAGATTTGGAAAATTATTACAATTTTTACCAAGAATTACCGTCTGAAGTATTGGTATCGGTTGCTTAAAACTATTTAGAATTATATGAAATTTATTAAATCAGGCTTATTAACCACGTTAGTAAGTCTTTTTATTTTAGGAAGTTGCAAAAACGCATCTACAATTGGATTAGATGTTGACCCAAATATAGCTATCAATTCAAAACTGATTGATACTTCTACTGTGATCACAAAGTTAACTAAGCAAGATACAGTTGTAGCTAACGGAACTACAGTAAGCGTTTTGGGTTATTTTAAAGACCCTGTTTTTGGCATAACTACCGCTAACATGGCTTTGGCGGTTTCTTTAAACGGAGCTGTAAATTTTGGTAAAAACCCGATTTTAGACTCTGCAGTTTTGGTGCTGCCATTTGTTAATTTTTATGGAGATAGTGTTAATACTAATTATACAGTAGAAGTTAGGCAATTGGATGAAACACTTTATGCTGAACCAACTTTGGCCTATTACAATAACAAAAAGTGGAAAACAAAATCTGCTTTATTGGCTACCAAAAACTTTAAGGCTAACTATAAAGACAGTTTAACCATCCAAGATATTTTAGTTGGCAAAAAAGATACTGTAAAAAGAGTTCCCGCTCAATTAAGAATTAAAATAGACCCTGCTTTTATCACTAATAATATCCTGAAATTAGACTCTTTCAAATTATTGAATAGTAAGGTTTTCAATTCTCTTTTTAAAGGTTTGTATGTATCATTAAATAAAAATACTACTACACAAAATGGCGGTATCTTCTCTTTTAACACCTCTATTGCAGGTGCTGCAAGGTTAGATTTGTTTTACAAAAAAACGCAAACAAATAATGCTGTTGATACTATTTTAACCACTTTAAACATTACTGGCGGTGTAGGAAATGCTGTTACAGAATTAAGTTGGGATTTAACAGGAACAGCCGTAAATACCGAATTACAAAGTACCGCTAAAAACAGTACAACTTTATATCTAAAAGGGTTATCTGGTACACAATTAAAAGTAGATTTCCCTTATTTAAATACAATCAAAAACTTGGGGAAAAATATTACTGTTAATCGAGCCGAGTTGGTTTTTACTATTATAGCCGGAACAGAAACTCCCTATAAACCTTTACAAAGATTAAGGGTTTATAAAAATGATATTGCCGAAAGACCTACTTTTATTGCCGATGAAACTCCTTTTGATCGCAGATATTTAGGCCCCAATTCTATAGGTGGTTTTTACAATGCTATCCCTAAAGAATACAAAATTAATATGACAGGGTACATTCAAGATTTAATGAGTGGTAAAGTAAAAAATTATGGGACTTTTGTAACTCCAAATGATTATGTAGCTACCAACTCTCCAAATTTTGAGCTTTCTAAAACAGTAAATGTTTTTAACAATTTAGGAAGAACCGTTGCCGGAGGTGGAGTATCTTCTTCTAACTATAAGGTAAAATTAAAGATTTACTATACTGAACAGAAGTAAATTTATTTTCCAAACATTTTAATTGAAACTATATTTTGTAGATTAGCGCAAATCTTCAAAATATAGTTTTTTATGTGTGGAATTGTTGGCTACATCGGCTTTAGGGATGCCTATCCCATTATTATCAAAGGATTACAACGTTTAGAATATCGCGGGTATGATAGTGCGGGCATTGCATTATTAGATGAAGAATCGCATCTTAATATTTATAAAAAAGCGGGTAAAGTTCAGGATTTAGAGAACTTTATTGGTGATCAAGATAAATCTGGGACAATTGGTATGGGCCACACCAGATGGGCTACTCATGGTGCACCAACCGATAGAAACTCCCATCCTCATGAATCTGGAAGCGGAAATTTAGCTATTATCCATAACGGTATTATTGAAAATTACGGCCCTCTAAAGGAAGAAATGATTTCTAGAGGTCATGTTTTTAAAAGTGATACAGATACAGAAGTATTAATCCACCTAATAGAAGACATTCAAAATAAAGCTGGAATTGACTTGCAACAAGCAGTAAGGGAAGCCTTAAAAGAAGTTATTGGGGCTTATGCTATTGTTATCATGAGCAAGAAAGACCCAGAGATGCTTATTGCGGCCAGAAAAGGAAGTCCTTTAGTTATTGGCGTTGGTAAAAAAGAATATTTCATCGCTTCAGATGCGACTCCAATTGTAGAATACACTAAAAATGTGATTTATT
>JACMNZ010000144.1 GCA_014378285.1 Pseudopedobacter sp. | reverse complement strand
ATTGGTAACCAAACCAATACATCGGCTTTAAGCCAAAAACAAACCTTGTTAAATGTAAGTGGTAATAATGCTTCACAAGATTATTTGGCTTCATTAAATCAAGAATTTACGGCTTTTAGTCTGAGCGAAGAAAGCAAGAAATACTTAAATACTTTAGCGCCTTTAACTGCACCTTTTGGGAATTACAGCTTAAAAAACGCAGGTTTAGTTTTGTTTAATCAGCAAATTGGAAATGTAAAAACAAACGCTCCATTGTTAGCTTTTGGGAATGATGCTGGTGTTAAAACTGCAATTTTAACCGGAGAAGGAATTTGGCGTTGGCGATTAGAAGATTTTGAGAAAAATGAAAACCATGATGCTTTTGATGAATTGATTTCTAAATCTGTTCAGTACTTGAGTGCAAAAGATGATCAACGTAAGTTTAGGGTTTATCCATCAAAAAATAGGTTTGCAGATAATGAACAGATTATTTTAAATGCAGAACTTTATGATGAGGCTTATAATTTGAATAATCAGCCTGATGTAAGTATAGATTTAAGAAGTAAATCAGGAAAAAAATATAGTTTTCAGTTTTCTAGAATTGGAAAATCATATCAATTAAATGCAGGATTTTTGCCAGCAGATGAATATACATTTGAAGCCAAGACCAAACTCGGCAAAAATCAATTTAATGCTAACGGACAATTCTTAATAGAGCAATTAAACATCGAATTAATGCAGACCACAGCAAACCATCAGTTGTTGTATAATATGGCAAATACAAGTGGTGGACAAATGGTTGAGCCGAAAAATTTATTATATCTAGTCGATTTAATCCCAAAGAACGAGAAAGTAAAAACTATTAGTTATGAAGAAAAGAGTTATGATACTTTAATCAATTTAAAATGGATATTTGCACTGATTATGCTTTTGTTAAGCATAGAATGGTTTTTAAGAAAACGGAATGGAGCTATCTGATTTAAGCGTTGGAGAGGTAATTACTATCCTCGGTACATTTTCTTTTGCTGTTTCTGGTGCTTTTGCTGCAATGCAAAAAAGATTGGATGTTTTTGGAGTACTAATTATTGCTTTTGCAACTTCTGTTGGAGGCGGAACTTTACGCGATATTTTAATTGGCGATACACCTGTTTTTTGGTTAAAGAACGCCAATTATTCATTATTGATTTTAGTTACCGGAATATTAGCCATGATATTTTGGAAAAAAATTAAACGGTTAAAAATCACTTTGTTTCTTTTTGATTCATTAGGTCTCGGATTTTTTACCGTTGTAGGTTTACAAAAAGGTTTAGCATTTGATTTAAGCCCGGGTATTTGTGTCGCTTTAGGAACGGTTACTGGTTGTTTCGGAGGAATTACCAGAGATATATTACTAAACAATATTCCGCTGATTTTTAGAAAAGAAATTTATGCAACCGCCTGCATTATTGGTGGTTTAGTTTATCTTTTATTAAGGTATTTTGGTTTAGATGAAGCAATTGTAAAATTTACGGCCGTGGGTGTAGTTTTTTTGATAAGGATTATTGCCGTAAAGTATGAATTGTCTTTGCCACGTATTTATTAAATTTTTTGCCCCTAATGCCACTAATAATTACTAATCTAAATCATAAAGAATTTCACTAATCTGCGTTTGATAATTCTACGAAAATCCTAAAAATCTGCGGTAGAAAAGTCCAACAAATTCAAATAGGTTTCTGCCATTAATTTCACTAATCCGCATTCTAAAGGTTAATCCCATTAATCTTAAAATCCTATAAATTGAGATTTATACAATTTTAATCTTTAAATCCCGCAAATCATGATTCAGACAATTTTTTTTACCAAAATTCTCTACGTAAATCTTCAAAATAAGCTAGAAATAAAGATAAATCAGCATGAAACAAATTACCTACCAACCCAAGTACCAATCCCCAAACCAAACGATTGAATTTTTGGATTTATTGTGGTTAATAAAAACCCATCTATTTGTTGATAATTATATATTGCTTGTAAAAAAATTTTAGATTTTCTTTTAGTGGTAAAAATCACACCGGTACTTAGCTCGTAGTTTAAACCTTTATTATATCCTCTAAAAATCCTTACGGCATAACCTGCACCACCTTTAACAAAAAAATTAAGGTCCTCGTCTTGTATCGGTTTTACCAATTGATGTAAATTACCGCTAAAACTTAAGGTATTAAAACTTGCGCCACTGCTGCTGTTAGGGTTTCTAAAAGTAGCATTCTCTAACCCAATCCCGAAT
>JACMNZ010000143.1 GCA_014378285.1 Pseudopedobacter sp. | reverse complement strand
TAAAACAGCATTAAAATCAGAAGTAAACATCATTTTATGTTTATGTGCAGTTGCTGCAAGTCTAATTTTACGTAGTCCTTATGCTTTTCCTATCTTAATATTATTAGGCGGCATCATCAGTTCTGCAACAGAAACAAAAAATGAGGAAGATGAGATTAGAGTAAAATTATTTTCAAATATCAACACCAGAAAAGTTGCTTATTTTATTGGAATTCTTTTGTTTTTTGGATTGCTAGGTGCTGTTATTAACAGAACATCGCCTTTTAGCTTACCAATAAGGCTATTTGAGAATTTTTACAGAAACGGGATTATCATTTTTGGTGGTGGACAGGTTTTAGTACCTTTAATGTACACGGAGTTTGTAGATGTGAAGCATTATTTAACAGGGCAAGAGTTTTTATCTGGATTCGCATTTCAACAGATGATCCCTGGGCCAACTTTTTCTTTTACATCATTTTTAGGGGCAATGTCTTTAGGAAATAGAGGTTACGGCATTACCGGCCAAATTATGGGAAGCTTAATTGCAGTTGTAGGAATTAATGCCCCAGGAATTATTCTTGTTTTATTTATAGTCCCTTTCTGGGAAGATTTAAAAAAAATAACTAGGATAAAGCGTTCATTAAGTGGTATTAATGCTGTAGCTGTTGGGTTTATGATAGCTGCTTTTTTTTTGTTGGTAAAGCCTGTAGGCTTAAACTTTATCAGTTTAGGTATTATTTTAGCTACTTTCTTAATTTTAAGATACACAAAAATTAAAACACCGTATATTATACTAATTGGGATTTTAGCTGGAGTTTTATTGGCTTAGCCAATTACAATCCTATATGTTTCAACAATAAACATATCTTAACAGAACGTTTATAAGAAAATAATCATTATGAGAATATCCATCATCAGAAAGGACATTACAGTAAGACCAGATTCTAAGAGAGTTATTGCTAGATTTTTTTATAACGGAGAAGAAAGGGCAAGAGAAGTTTTAGATCATATTATTGCTTTAAGTGAGGAGGAGGTGTATCAACTTATCTCTCCAATTTTGCAGGAATTCTCTAAAAGACACAGAAACATCACCAGGATTTTAAATAAAAATGCTGATAAACTAATAAATGAAGTTCCAGCTTTTAAAACAGATATTTTAGAAACTTCGTCATTTAGGAAACTATTGATTGGTTCTTATTTTACTCATGAGTATTCTATAGAATCTGCTGCTTTTTTTAATCCATCTATTGTTGAGGATCCCGATCAATCAGATTTAGTGGAAGGAGAGAGAAGAATCATCATTAGTTTCAGGGCGGTGGGGGAAGGTCATATATCTTCTATTGTTTTTAGAAAAGCCACAATTGATAGAGACAATAATATTGAAGTAATGCCTGCGGGGAGATATGTAGATGAAGCTGAGGTCATCAAAAATAACATTTATAAAAAAGCATATTTTTTAGAGAAAGCGGTAGACTCGCAAATTTCTGTGAAGACCATAGAATTAGCTAAGAAACATTTAGAGGAGAAGTTTGACTATAAAACGTTAAAGGAAACCATAGATAAACTGATTAACGATAGCGAAGTAGACAGTTTAGATAATGATTTAGAGAAATTACTCTGGTTGGCCGATTCTTATCATGAAATTTTATTTTCTAGAGATACCGATATTTCAGATCGTATCATTTATCCCATATCAGAATTTGAAAAGAAAGGAATTGAGGATGCAAGATTTGTAAAGTTCTTTAACGAGGATGGTACTCATAAATATTACGCTACCTATACTGCGTATGATGGAAATGTTATCATGCCTAAACTGTTAGAAACATCTGATTTTTATTACTTTAAGGTGCGGCCTGTATATGGTAAAGGTGCTAAAAATAAAAATCTGGCTTTGTTTCCCCGTAAAATCAATGGTAAATATGTAATGATGTCGAGAATTGATGGTTGGAATAACTACATTATGTATTCTGAAAAAATCAATATCTGGACTAATCCTATAAAGCTGCAATCACCAAAATATCCTTGGGAATTTGTGCAAATTGGAAATTGCGGTTCGCCAATAGAGACCAAAGCCGGCTGGTTAGTGGTAACACATGGAGTAGGAGCGATGCGTAGATATTGTTTAGGCGTAAGTTTGCTTGAATTAGAAGATCCATCAATAGAAATTGGAAGATTAAAAGAACCACTTTTAATTGCTAATAAAGATGAGCGAGAGGGATATGTACCAAATGTGGTTTATTCTTGCGGATCCATCATAAATAATGGGGAGTTAATTATTCCTTATGGTCTTTCAGATTATTCATCTTCTTTTATGACGGTAAATTTAGAATCACTTTTAAAAAGATTAATGACCAGTGATGCACACGTAGAAAACACCAAAGCTGAAAAAGTAAATGAGACAAAAATTAATACGCCCATTGGGTTAAGTAGGAAAGATTGGCAATTACCGATTTTGTGAATCTTATTTATTTCAAAAGTTGATGATATAAATCCAAATATTTCTTAGCCATTGTTTCGGATGAAAATTTACTTTTTGCATTTTCTGAGCAATGTCTACGATTGATAAGCTCTAATTTTTGAATAGCTTTTGTAGCGTCTTCAGTATTATTTACCAAAAAACCCGTAACTCCATTATCAATTAGTTCTGGCATTGAGCCCCGGTTAAAGGCAATTACAGGTGTGCCGCACATCATTGCTTCAGCAACACTTAGTCCAAAAGGTTCATTAAAATTTATTGGATGCAATAGTGCCAAAGATTCGCCCATTAATACATTTCTTTTTTCTGGTCCGGCAGAGCCAATGAATTGAATATTATCATTCAAATGCGGCTTAACTTCATTATCAAAATAATTTTGGTCTTGAATAATTCCAGCTATGATTAATTTTTTATTTGCTTTTTTAGCGATACTGATTGCTTCGGCAGTTCCTTTATCAGGATGGATTCTTCCAAAAAACAATAATTGGTCTTTTGGAAAAGGATTAAAGGTAAATTCATCAATATTTAATCCATTATAAACTGTGGCTAAATATTTTAGATTTTCATTTCTGTCCGCATTACTAATTGAAACGTAATAAGTATTATCGTTATATTTTTGATAAACAGGAATAATCCTGTAGGAAGAAAACCCATGAATAGTAGAAATCATGGGTGTTTTTATCAATCTGGAATAGGTGAGGGGCAAAAAATCAAAATGATTATGAATGATATCAAATTGATGTGCATTTTCCATCAAATTACTAATATGTAAACACTCTAAAACCTTAGCATCCTGCCCTTTTTCAGTTTCGTAACCTTTGGCTATTACTGAGTTTAGTTTTCCTAATGTATATGAATCTCCAGTGGCAAAAAGTGTAACATCAACTCCTAATTTGACTAAATTTTCTGCCAAATTTGAAGCCATTTGCTCCCAAGGGCCGTAATGTACAGGTGGTGTTCGCCAAGCAACAGGAGATAAAATTGCAACCTTCATTTACACGCAATTTTTTATTGAAGCAACTTTATCAAATAAATATTCTTTTTCTTGCGCTTTTAAAACAGTTAAATGGGAGATAAAATAGGCTAACGTACTTTCTGCACCTTGGTTTCTATTTATTCCCTTTGGCGTTAATCCATCACAACAACCATTTGTTTCATGATCATACAAGGGTATTCTTAAGGCATTTTCACCTAAGAACCAAAGATAAGTCTTAAACATTTTTTCAATGTAAATTACATCCTCTGTAAC
>JACMNZ010000142.1 GCA_014378285.1 Pseudopedobacter sp. | reverse complement strand
TTTTATTAACAGGCTTTATTTTATGTTAGCTTACTTTTATTTGATTATAGTTGGTAAAGATATTACGGTATGGGTACATGTTTTTATTGGCTTAATTGTTTTTTATGGAATTTATTCTTCTGTTAAAAAAACAAAAAAATTATGAAACACGCCGTATAAATAAACTATTTAAAACATAAATTATGAATAATAATAATAATCTTCCTTTGATTGTCTTTGATGTTAATGAAACACTTTTAGATATGTCTATCCTGAAGAGCAAAATAAATAGCCTATTGGAAAACAGCAAAGGTTTTCGTATCTGGTTCGGCATGCTCCTTCAATATTCATTGGTGGATAACTGTACAAACAATTATCACGATTTTTCAGCTATTGCCGATGCAACTTTAGATATGGCAGCACAAGCATTGAAAACTGAGGTGGATGAAAAGAAAAAAAAGACTACGCTTGCAACAATCAAAGAATTAACTGCTTATCAGGATGTGCCAAAAGGTTTGCAGCTTTTAAAAGAGAATGGATTTCGCCTTATTACGCTTACAAATTCTCCTTTAGCCACGCTTAATGCGCAAATGCAACATGCAAAACTCACCCAATATTTTGAAGCAACACTTAGTATAGATAGCATTAAAAAATATAAACCAGCATTAGAAACCTATCAATGGGCAGTAGGACAAATGTCGGTAAATATTTCTGATTCCATATTGGTTGCTGCACATGGTTGGGATATTGCTGGTGCTTTACAAGCTGGCATGCAGGCAGCTTTTATTGAACGTGAAGGTCAATCGCTTTATCCAATTGCCCCTAAGCCGCAATTTATAGGAAAGAATTTGATTGAGGTTTCCAATAGTATCATTGCTCATTATAAATAGAAAAAGCATGTAGCCTGACAATGATTCTGGAAAAATCTGAGAAAAACTTTTTTTTGAGTATTGATAATTTCTATGTATGATGTGACAGATATTAAATTCATTAAAGCCGAAATATTTTAAATATTACCACTTGGTTTGAGGGAAAGAAATAGCTTAAAAACATCAAATCACTAACGGTAAAAAAATAAAAAACCGAGTTCCATATTTTGTATCCGTTTCAAAAGCTATCCTACCATTTTGCAGGTCTACATATTCTTTGCATAATGCCAAACCCAAGCCTACACCTAACTCCTTACTAGTACCATAAGCAGGTTTTGTTTGCATAGAAAAAATTGATGCCTGTTTTGCCTTCGGGATACCTACCCCGTTATCAACAATAGTTATTTTGCATTCGTCAGCTAAGCGCTCCGCATTAAGTTCAACATGTCCTCCAATTGGCGTAAATTTAATGGCATTGCTAATAAGATTCCTCACCACCAATTGAAGCATATCTACATCGGCAAGAACTTCTATTTCAGGAGAGATGTAACATTGAAAATTAATATCCTTTTTTGTGGCATTTGTCTTTCCCATTTCAATGGTAGTAGCTAAACCTTGTAAAAGATTTACCGTTAATAACTGTACACTTGGGCCTTCCATTTGTGATTTTGACCAATGTAAAAGATTAGAAAGCATGTCCATTGCATTGTTGGTGGATTTAAGTAAGGTCTTTTCCAGTTCAATACGCTCAGTGCTATTCATATTATATTCATTCAGTAATTGAAAATAACTTTGGATATTTATTAAAGGAGTACGAAGGTCATGAGATATGATAGACATCAGCTTACTTTTCTCCGCATTACTTTTTTTCAATAGCACATTTTGAATCACCATCTGCTCATTACTTTTTGCTATTATCAAGTTTTTTTCCATTACGGCCTTGTGTTCTTTATCATAACTACGTCTAATAAAGTTAAACACAATATAAATAACCAATATGGCCAATGGTATTGCGGTAATACGATCTATAACATGTTCCTTAGAGGTTTTAAAAGGGTTTTGTACTAAATTAGGATAAGTATATTCTATAAGATGCAGGAGCAGAAAAAATGCAAAATAAATGATAAGCCAGTTAATATGCTTACGGTAAGGAGAAATAGCAAAGACTAACAACAAGTAGCCAGGCCAAATGATATCGGTTGATCCATTAATACCTGCATTAGTGAAGTAATTAACTCCAAAAAGAATTATCCCAATTAATGCAAATACGTTATCATTGTGTGGTTTACCACGGTACCTAGAATTATAATATTGATAATAAAATATCAACCCAAAAATCAAAGCAGATATAGAAGAAATATAAAGACCCGCATAAAAGTTATAGGGAATATATAATGCTGATAAAATAATGATGCCGATACTAATGGAATAAAATATTCTATCTTCTAAAAGGAAATCCGTTGAATTTCCAATGAGCTTAAACCATAAAGTATTTATTTTTCTTACGGGATACTTAAGGAATTTAAATATTAACATTTCAAAAAAAAATTAAAAATAATTAAAATAATTTCTTATTGTTATGTATTTCGTAAAATGATATGTAAATCAAGTTTCCTATAACAAGTTTATAAGAGTTTGATAACTTTTGATTGATATTTTTTACGTGAAACGCTATGATAAAAAATTTTAGGTATTTTACGTTACCTTAAAATTATTATTACCTAAAATTACAGCTTAAACCACTCCATAAATTACTGATTTCAGCATTTTCATCAGCTCCATCAAAAATTCCAAAAAAACCATCTCCTTTGGTAGAGAATTCATAACCTAAGGAAGTTTTATCAACTTTTATCACATAAGCACTTTCCATTTCTTTTCTGGTACTTCCAATTCCTATTCCAGCCATGGTATTTAGTTTCATTTTAGGATCTTTAGCTTTATTTGCAGTCCAACCCACAAATATCCATTCATTCTTTTTTTGTTTGAAAAGCAAGGTTAGGCCATTATCCCAAGCCGCCATTTTTAACGGACCAGCTCCGCATTCGTAATTAATGTTAATGATTGGTTTTGATTTCAATACTTTTTCTATGGTTTCTACAGTCTTGTTAAGATTCATAGTAAAACCAATTTCTTTGGTAGAACCCGTATTTTGATTCACAATTTGTAACGCATTAGAGCTTAACGCTAAAGTGTATTGAACTTCTTTTGGTAGGATAGTTTCGGTGGAATCTGTTTTCACAACCACAACAGTATCTTTATCTGTTGTAACCTGAGTCTGATTTTTATTGGTATTCTGACAAGCATATAAACCAATACCAATAAATAGCATCAATATTAATTTTATTTTCTTGCTAACTTTGATAAGGTTTAAATGCTTAGATGATGATATTTGAATTGGAAATTTCATAGTACGAAGATATCTTATAAACTTTAATAAGCTATTTTTTATTTCTTGGAAGTTTTTACAATAATGAGTCCGCTTTTAAAACATGGGCGAGATTATTTTTGATAAATTAATTATTGGACTTTATTAATTAGCATATTTTTTAAGATATTAAAAATCGATTAAAATCACATAAGAAATTTTTAAATAACACGCATCAACAATAAATTAAATATCAATCAGAAATGACACACTTAAAATTAGCTTTAGATTGGACGCCTAATATCAATCACATCGGGATTTTTATCGCTAAAGAAATTGGATTTTATAAAGAAAACGGCATCGATTTGGAGATAATAAGTCCATTATTAGATAATTACAGCCTTACACCTGGTAAGAAACTAGAATTAGGTTTAGCTGATTTTGCAATTGCCCCTTTTGAAACTGTTATTAGTTTGAATAACAAAGAAAATCAATTTGATGCCATTGCCATCTTTGCGATTTTACAAGAAGACATCAGCAGCATTGCTTCACTAAAAGCCAATAATTTGGATAGTCCTAAATTATTGGATGGAAAAACTTACGCTTCCTACAAAGCCCGTTATGAAGATAAAATCGTAAAAGAATTAGTAATCAATGATGGTGGCAAGGGAGATTTCAATATCATTTATCCTGATAAATTAGGGATATGGAACACCCTGCTAGATGGAAAAGCAGACGCAACTTGGATATTTGATAATTGGGAAGGCATAGAAGCCGAAAGTAAAAATATAGTGTTAAATAAATGGTCTCTAAAAGATTATGATATTCATTATGGATATTCTCCTGTTATTATTGCTGATAAAAACAAATTAGCTAGCTCCAAATCAACTTATGCTGCCTTTGTAAAAGCAACCCGTAAAGGTTATTTATTTGCTTCATTAAATAAATCTGACGCTGTTAAGATTTTAAGAAAATATTTAACAGCTTATGATAAGCAAAATATTGACCTTAAAAAAGCTTTGGAAGCAACAATAGTTTATTTTGGAGATCTAAAAAAATGTGGTTACATGAACCCAGAGAAAATAGGCTTATTTTTAAAATGGATTGTAGAAAACCGATTAGAACTTGATGTAATATTGAAACAAGATTTGTTTACAAATGAATTATTAGACTAAGAAACACCGTTAACATCAATTATTTAATGGCGTGATAAAGTGTTGCTGTAAAACATTTATGCAAAATTGTGATTAATTATAATAACGAAACATGTAAATCATGAAAATAATATTCATCTTATTTGGAGTAATCTTTTTAGCCTTTATTGCTATACAAATTTTTGCTATGAGCAGTCAAAAGAATATTGAAACCTACCCTTATGTGGTCACAAAAAAATATGACACTTTTGAAATCCGTAAGTATGAAGCTACTTTATTTACTTCCGTTAAACTATCAAGTAATAAATACAAAGAGAGTTCTAGCAAAGGATTTTCCATTTTAGCTGGATATATTTTTGGTGGAAATGAAAAGAACGAAAAAATAGCGATGACTTCCCCGGTAGCCATGTCTTTAGAAGACTCTATGACGATGATGTTTATGGTCCCGAAGAAGTTCAATAAAGAAACGCTCCCTCAACCCAACCAATCACAAATCAAATTTAGGGAAGAACCAGCAAAAACTGTCGCAGCCATAACGTTTGGCGGCTGGGCAGATGATGAGAAAATAGAACAATACAAACAGAAACTGAAGACCGCTTTAGATGCGGAGGGAATAAAATATACCAACCGATTTTACTTTTTTGGCTATAATCCTCCTTATGAAGTTTTGAATCGTAAAAATGAAGTGATTGTGGAGTTAGAAGGTGTTGGTGCGGTATTGAAATAGTTTTTGGGCAAACGTAACCTGATTATTTATTTTTGGAAGTATTATTTGTGTTCTAGCATCATCTAATCCGCTTTTTCATTAACCATTGATGGCTTAATTCTTAAATTTCTACTTTGCGTTGTTATAAAGAAACAAATTCATAACAAACCAAAAAGATATGTACCAGCAACTATCTCTTTTCTGTAAAAATTAAATGTATTGTAAGAATTCCTTTTTTTCTTTATCTAATGATCTGTTTTTTGTTAACCAATCATAAGGTGTTAGAAAGAAACCACCCATACCGCAAACTCAATGTCAATAAGTTAAGAAACGTGGTTATGTTGATCCACCAACTAGCGGATCAACAATCCACTTGTATTTGCCACCCAATAGAGAAAAAACCTATTTGTAAGACTTTTGGTTTACTGAAAGTGAAGAAAAAAAATTTAACTTAATGACATTGAATACAAATTGTGTCGGTTATGGTTTTTTTAGCGGCTGGTTGCAAGCATTATACCATCGCTTTAATTAATGCACTTGGATTAAGATACTTTCTATCGCCGCTTTTGGTATTTTGTACTATTTTTTTGATAAGCCTTCATAAATTTAGCCTTTACGCTTTGCAATTTATTCTTTAATTGATGCGATTTTTAAAATATATGCTTTACCCAAACTAAGCTTATAATGTTTGCCCTGCAATAACTCCTTTATTTTAGGATCACTGATTAAAACATCATATAAATCTCTTGCTACTGCCGAACCAGAAATATTATTTTTTACTTTACCATTTTCTATTTCTAAACTAAAAACATAATCTGATTTGTTTCTGTTGCCCAGACTGTGAAAATCAGATTTTGTATAATTAATTTCTTGATCTTCTGTTAATGCTTTTTTTAATTGAATAGCAAATACTGGTAAGTACCTTTTCCAAAGTGGATAATATAAATTTATTTCTATCATATTCTTAAGTGTGTAGTAAAATGGAGTGATTTTGGCTAAAGTAAACAAAACCATCGTATGCATGGGTATTTATCCCTTATTTGAGTTATCTTTTTTTATTGCTGTTTTGATGGTTTTACTTTTATTTTCTTAATCGCAAAGATGTGAACTAAATACAGAGTTAGTATACATGTTTAAAAAGATGTGCAAAAATTGAGATTTGCTAACCACAAAGCAAAGGTAAGATGTTTATTCTTTTATCTATAACCTGTTAATTTTGATTTTTTGTGATTCTTTACAAATTTCTT
>JACMNZ010000141.1 GCA_014378285.1 Pseudopedobacter sp. | reverse complement strand
AAGTGTTAAAACGCCCAAATCAATATTTTCATAAAAAAATATTTTTTTTCCAATAATTGAAACGATGTTATCATTAAATAATTAAGATCCTATTTTCAAAAACTCAATACAATAAAATTATTCTCTACTTTCTAAAATTAAACTTAAAATTTATATCAAACCTGTTAAAAATTGTTAATTAATCAATCATGTAAAAGAATAAAACTAGTTTAGTGTTTTGCAATTCACAAAAAATTGACTCTTATCGTTTATTAACCTATCTTTGCCCGATGTTTAAAAACAAGAGCTTAACTATTTTAAGCTTTATTCTATTAATCACAATTGTTTTTACAGGTTGTAAAAGCAAATTTGAGAAATTACGTACCAGTACAGACACAGGTAGAAAGTATCAAGAAGCCATAAAACTTTATAACAATAAAGATTATGCTAAGGCTTTAATATTGTTTGATGATTTGGTACAACGCTATCGTGGTAGGTCAGAATCTGAAGATTTATATTATTATTACGCTTACACAAACTATAAACTTAATGATTTTTTATCTGCTCGTTACCATTTTAAAACATTTGCGGATACTTACCCAAGTAGCCCAAAAGCAGAAGAATGTAGGTTTTTAGCAGCTTATTGTTTTTATTTAGATTCGCCAAATTATTCTTTGGACCAAGATAACACTTACAAAGCAATAGAATCTTTACAGCTGTTCATCAATCTTTATCCTAAAAGTGATAGAGTTGTAGAGGCCAGTAAATTGATATTAGATTTAAGGGATAAATTAGAGCGTAAATCTTATGAAAATGCTAAATTATTTATAGACATTGGAGATTATCAATCTGCAGTAATTGCTTTTAGAAACTCTACCAGAGATTTTCCTGATACTAAATACGCAGAAGAGATGGAATTTTTAACTATTAAATCTCAATATCTATATGCAAAAAATAGTTTAGAAACTAAACAAGAACAGCGTTATCAAGAAACAATTGAAGAGTATGATAGATTTGCGGAAAAATATCCTAAAAGCACTTATTTAAAAGAAGCTACCGATATTAAGGACGACGCATTAAAAGGAATAGAAGAAACAAAAAAAATATTAGAATTATATTCGGGAGTTAAAACTGAGAAAAAAGATGAACAACAATAACGATATCGCAAAACCAACAGTTTCTAGTACTACAGTTACAAGAGATTTAAGAGAGTTAGATATAACTACTGATAACATTTACGAGTCTTTAGTAATTATAAGCAAAAGAGCAAACCAAATTGCAGCAAACATGAAAGAAGAGTTGCATGGAAAACTAGCGGAATTTGCCAGCTCTAATGATAATTTAGAGGAGATATTTGAAAACAGAGAGCAAATTGAAATTTCTAAGTATTACGAAAGAATGCCGAAAGCTTCTTTAGTTGCTATTGATGAATTTACCCATGGTAAGGTTTATCACAGAAATCCAGCTAAAGAACAAAAGTAATTGTTCTATATTTGAGCATGGTTGATATGCTTAAAGAAAAAAATATTCTTCTTGGCGTTTGCGGCAGCATTGCAAGTTATAAATCGGCAGAAATTGTTAGGTTATTTGTAAAAGCTGGTGCAAACGTTAAGGTAGTAATGACAAAGGATGCTACCTCTTTTATCACTCCACTTACGCTTTCTACCCTTTCAAAAAATCAAGTTTTAAGTACTTATTCCAATACCGAATCTGGTGAATGGAACAACCATGTAGAATTAGCACTTTGGGCAGATTTGATTTTAATTGCCCCTGCAACAGCAAATTCTATTGCTAAATTTGCTGTTGGTTTGTGTGATAATTTGCTTTCAGCAATTTATTTATCTGCAAAATGCCCTGTATATATTGCGCCAGCAATGGATTTAGACATGTGGAAACATCAAACCACTCTTAAAAATATAGAAAGTTTAAAGTCTTACGGCAACATTATTATCAATCCAAATTCTGGAGAATTGGCCAGTGGTTTAAATGGCGAAGGAAGATTAGCAGAACCAGAAGAAATTATTGCTTTTATCAATCATCATTTAAAAAAAAATTCACCTCTAAAAGGTAAAAAAGCATTAATAACAGCTGGCCCAACTTATGAAGCAATTGATCCTGTAAGGTTTATAGGTAATCATTCGTCAGGGAAAATGGGTTATGCTTTAGCAGAAGAACTTTTAAAAAACGGAGCTGAAGTTACTTTAGTGAGCGGCCCAACTAGTTTATCAATTAATAAATCGATAAAGAAAATAGAAATTACATCTGCTAAAGAAATGTTAGATGCTTGCTTAAATTATTATGATGCTGTTGATATTTGTATCATGAGTGCTGCAGTTGCAGATTATACTCCCTTAAATGTTTTATCACAAAAAATTAAAAAACAATCAGATACTTTTGAAGTAGCTTTAACAAAAACACAGGATATTTTAAAAACCTTAGGAGAAAAAAAGAAAAATCAAATTTTAGTAGGTTTTGCATTAGAAACTCAAAACGAAGAACAAAATGCAATTGAAAAATTGCAAAGAAAAAACCTCGATTTTATAGTTCTAAATTCTTTGAATGATGAAGGTGCAGGCTTTAAATATGATACCAATAAAATTACCATCTTAGATAAAAATCTACAAAAAACAACGTATGATTTAAAGTCTAAAAAAGAAACCGCAAAAGATATTTGTAATAAAATAATCTCTTTAATATGATTAAGAAGCTTTTAATACCTATTTTTTTATGGATATCTATAAATGCTGAGGCACAAGACTTAAATGCTAGGGTACAGATATTATCTCCTCAGATACAAAACACAAATAATAAGCCTATAGAAGCTTTGCAACAGGCTATGTCAGAATTTCTGAATAATAGGAAATGGAGTGTTAACGAGCTTAAATCTCAAGAAAGGATTGATTGTAACATCGTTTTTAATTTAAAAGAATGGGATGGCTCTAGCAATTATAAAGGTGAAGCACAAATTATAAGTAGCCGACCTGTTTACGGTACTTCTTATAACACAACTCTTTTGAGTGTAACTGATAAAAACTTTGAATTCACTTATACAGAAGGGCAACCTTTAGATTTTTCTGACCAAAATTTTCAAAATAATCTTAGTTCGATATTGGCTTTTTATGCTTATATAATTGTTGGTTTAGATGCAGATAGTTTTTCTAAACTGGGAGGAACAGATTATTTTACAAAAGCGCAAACAGTGCTTAATAATGCTCAAAACGCACCGTTTGGCGGATGGAAAGCTTTTGAAAACCTAAGAAATAGGTATTGGATTGCAGAAAATCTTCAAAACAAAACCTTTATCCCACTGAGGGAAGTTCTTTATACTTATCATAGACAAGGTTTAGATTTGATGAATGATGATATAAACAAAGGAAGAAAAAACATTGCGAATTCAATCGAAAAATTGACCGAGTTAGATAAACAAAAACAAGGCTCAATCTTAAATAATATATTTTTCTCTGCCAAGGCTGATGAAATCATTGATATATTTAAAAAATCTGACCCGTTAGAAAGAACAAAAGTTTATAACACAATGGTTGAAGTTGATCCTGCAAATTCTTCAAAATACGAAGATTTGAAAACAGCAAAATAATTCTATAATAATTTTCATCACAATATGCTTAGTAGATTACTTATAAAAAATTATGCGCTAATTGATAACCTTGATATCAGTTTTGGTGGCGATTTGAATGTAATTACTGGTGAGACAGGAGCAGGAAAATCTATTGTTTTAGGCGCATTGGGTTTGATTTTAGGACAAAGAGCAGAAGGTAAATATTTTTTTAACCAACAAAAGAAATGTATTGTAGAAGGCTTTTTTAATATCGGAGAATATCAACTAAAAAATTTCTTCATTGATAATGATTTAGATTACGAAAATGAAACAGTTTTGCGTCGGGAAATTGCTTTAGATGGTAAATCTAGGGCGTTTATAAATGATACTCCTGTTACTTTAGGCATTTTAAAAAACCTTGGTCAGACGTTAATAGATGTGCATTCCCAACATGCAACTTTAGAAATTAACAATGCAGATTTTCAGCTTTTGGTGATAGATGTTGTTGCTGAACATCAAGATTTATTATCGGATTATAAGTCTCAATTTCAGTTATATAAGAAAAATCAGCGTAAGCTAAAAACTTTAAAAGAAGATATTGACAAAGCAAAAGCAGACCAAGATTATTATCAATTTTTGTTTGATGAATTAGACACTGTAGCTATCATTGATGGCGAACAAGAAAATTTGGAAAACGAGTTAAATAGCCTATCCCATTCAGAAGAAATTAAGAAAAATTTATTGGGAGCTAATTTCTTAATTGATACTGGTGAAGAATCTGCTTTATATAAATTAAAAGAAGCTTTAAATCAAATCCAAAGTTTAGAGAAATACCAACCAAATGTTTTGGTTTTCGCCGATAGATTAAAAAGTACGATTATTGAAATCAAGGATATTAATGACGAATTGGAAACTTTAGAACAAGCCACTTCCTTTAATGAATTTAGATTAAATGAAATTAATGAACGTTTAAGTTTGTTTTATTCGCTACAAAAAAAACATCGTTTAAATAATAATGAAGAGCTTATCTCTTTTAAAAATGAACTTTCTGATAAACTAAATAAAATTCTTTTTGCAGATGAAGACTTAGAAAAATTAGAAAAAGAATTATCGAAAGCTGATAAAGAACTTCAGCAAAAAGCCGAGAAAATCAGTAAAAACAGGACAAAAGTAATCCCACAAATAGAAAAACATATTTTAGAAACTTTAGCAGAAATGGGAATGAATAATTCTCAACTTAAAATAGAACAAAAAAAATCTGAAATTTTGAATAAGGATGGCAATGATGAAATCAAATTTTTATTCAATGCTAATAAAGGCCATCAATTAAATGAATTAAACAAGGTTGCTTCTGGTGGAGAACTCTCTCGTTTAATGCTGAGCATCAAATCTTTAATCGCTAAAAAAACAGCTTTGCCAACCATCATTTTCGATGAGATTGATACAGGAGTTTCTGGTGAGGTAGCCAATCGTGTTGGATTAATAATGGAAGAATTGGCCAAAAACATGCAGGTAATTACCATTACACATTTACCCCAAATGGCAAGTAAAGGTAAAGCGCACTATTTTGTCTATAAAGCTATAAAAGATGATTTTACCTACACGCAAATAAAACGCTTAAGTGAAGATGAACGAGTTTTGGAAATCGCAAAAATGCTAAGCGGAGAAAATCCTAAGGAATCGGCTTTACAAAATGCTAGGGAATTATTGTATAATTAAATAAGCCATTT
>JACMNZ010000140.1 GCA_014378285.1 Pseudopedobacter sp. | reverse complement strand
TTGGAATTATAAAATCAAAATTTATATCTTCGTGTAACAACAAGAGCAAGACTATGTATGCGAAAAGCAGATGTAGTCTTGTTTGTTTTTTAGAGCTTGGCATAGTCCGGGCTCTTTTAGTCAATAACCATTATAATAAGGAAGAAGATGACGGATGTATCCTATTTTACCCAAGAAGGTTTAAATAAACTTAAAGAAGAATTACATTACCTAAAAACTGAAGGTAGAAAGAAAATATCTGCCGCCATAGCAGAAGCAAGAGATAAAGGCGATCTTTCTGAAAATGCAGAATATGATGCTGCAAAAGAAGCTCAAGGTTTACACGAAACTAAAATTGCCCAATTGGGCAATACATTAGCATTTGCCCGTTTAATTGATGAGTCTAAATTAGATTTATCCAAAGTTTTAGCGCTTTCAATTGTTAAGATTAAAAATGTTAAAAACGGTGCTACCATGACTTATCAATTGGTTGCAGAGAACGAAGCAGATATGAAGACAGGCAAAATCTCCGTAAAATCGCCTATTGCCAAAGGTTTGTTAGGTAAATCTGTAGGTGATAAAATTGAGATTATGGTACCAGCAGGTCAAATGGAATTTGAGGTTTTAGAAATTAGTAGATAGTTTTAGGAAGAAGACACAAGAATCAATATAATAAGACTAACAAACTAACATTTAACAACCTAACCAACTAACCATGTCAAGCATATTCAGTAAAATAATAGCAGGAGAAATACCAGCTCATAAAGTGGCAGAAACTTCAGAATATCTGGCTTTTTTAGATATTAATCCCTTAAGAGAGGGGCATGTTTTGGTCATCCCAAAAATTGAAGTCGAGTATATTTTTGATATGGAAGATGGCAATTATGCCGGTTTAATGATTTTTGCCAAAGTAGTTGCTAAAGCGATAAAAAAAGCGGTGCCTTGTACTAAAGTTGGTGTTGCGGTTATTGGTTTAGAGGTGCCACATGTACATGTTCATTTAATCCCGATGGATAATGTTGATGATATGAATTTTAGCAAGCCAAAGTTAAATCCCACAGAAAAAGAACTGAGCGAAATGGCGTTGAGGATTTTGGAATGTTTTGAGTAGAGTTTAAACGATGTAGGGATAGCACCTGGGCTATCCTTTTTTGTTTTTCCCATAATTAAAACATTAGTTTTTTTCCACCAGATTTCACAGATTCACGCTGATATAAATTGGCAAAATTTCTATGTTAATTAGCGAAATCTGTTGAGCTAATAAATATAATCTGCAAGAGCACTATTATTTAACCCTTTTTGTATTGTCTTTAGCAAATGCTTCCCAACCGCTGTAGCTTTTACCGCCACCAGAACTTGTGATTTTTTGAAAAGAATGGCAAACTGCAACTCCTAAGCCATCTGTAGCATCTAAAAACTCTGGAGTTTCATTAAATTTTAATAATTGTTTTAGCATTGCTGCAACTTGCTCTTTTGTTGCGTTTCCGTTTCCGGTGATAGCTTGTTTAATTTTTTTGGGAGAGTATTCAAATATTGGCAAACCTTTGGCTAGGCCGGCTGCCATCGCAACTCCTTGGGCTCTTCCTAACTTTAACATTACTTGGATATTTTTACCATAAAAAGGCGCTTCCAAAGCAATGCAATCTGGATTAAATTGTTCTATTAATAAAGTGGTCCGTTCAAAAATGCGTTGGAGTTTTAAAAAATGATCATCTAAATGTGTCATCTTAACTACGCCCAAACTAATCAGTTCTATTTTACTACCTGTTTCTTTTACCAATCCATAACCCATTACGGCTGTCCCAGGATCTATACCTAAAATTATTCTTTCCTTGGATTTTTCTCGCAACATTACAGCAATATTAAGCTAAATTCTTAACATTGTATTAAATCCACCGTAGGTTTGACCAAGCATCAAAAAAAAATATTAGGGTACATTTTTAAGATAATTATTGTTGTTTTGGCGGCATATTTTATCTATCATAAACTTTCTGATAATACTAACCTTACAAATTTCTTAAATTTAATCTACCGCTTAAATGTTGTGAAAGTTTGGATTACTATTAGCATCATACTTATATTAATGTTTGTAAAT
>JACMNZ010000013.1 GCA_014378285.1 Pseudopedobacter sp. | reverse complement strand
TTTATTTGGATACATTTTTCCCATCATCAGCATCATGATAATGGCCATCGGACTCACCATTAATAAAGCCATGTATATTCTACTAAGGCTAATATAAAAATGGTCAATAGCTACGATGTTGATGAACATGATGCTATACATCACTAAAAAGGAGATGGTCATCGTCAAAGCGAATTTTCCATATCCCATTCCATTTGTTTGTTCTGTTTTTGAATTGTGATTTTCCATTTGTCGTAAATTTTAATGAGATTAATACATGATTCTTAAACCTGCACCAAAGCCATAATCGCTATCATAATTACCAGATATACCTAAATTTTTTCCGATGATGTAAGTGGTGTTTAGTCTATATTCTTTGTCTGTATTCCAACTTCCTCCCAATCTTAAACGGGTGGATATTGGAATGTCTCTTCTGCCAATTTCAAACCTTACATTTCCTTTCGGGCTAATCCTTACATCTGTTTGTATAAATAGTGGTAGCAGATACCTTAAGCCAAGAAAAACATCTTGCCTATCATTTTTTACAAATGCCCCGCCCTTAACATCATTTTTAAACTCGCCGCCTAAATAAGCAGATAAATAAAAGCGATTGTCTAAAAAGCGTTCTAATCTGGGTGTTACTTCATACCTGCCATCATAACTAAAACGCCAGTCGGAATTAAAACTATAACGGACATTAGAAACGTTAAACATCCCATAATTAGCTTGAGATTGTAAAGCAGTACTTGCCCAAAAGAAAGGATGGTTTGATTCTCTAATTACTGGATTATTCCCTCTATATTGAGCGATTTCTGGCGTAATAGGAGAATTTTGATAACGTACAATCCTTGCCATTCCAGTATTCATGTGGTATAGGACGTGGCAGTGAAAGAACCAATCTTTTTCTTCGTTCGCGTCAAATTCTATGGTCACCGTTTTCATAGGTTCTACGCTTACTGTATGCTTTAAAGGAGAATATGCTCCTTGCTTATTAATTACCCTAAAAAAATGTCCATGTAAATGCATAGGGTGTTCCATCATGGTGGTATTGTGCATCACAAACCTTACCTTTTCTCCTTTTTTGATGGATAAAACATCTTGTTCTGAAAGTGTTTTATTATTGATAGACCATACATAGCGCAACATAGAACCGGTAAGATATAATTGAAAAGTACGCAAAGGTTGTTTTGAATCAATTTCTGTAAATGCTTTAGCTTTCAACATATCATAAGTTAAAATTTTACCTTCTCCACCTAAACTGTACATCATAGAGCCAGGTACGGTCATCTTTATTCCTTTTCCATCGTCCTTCATTCCCATCATCATGTTCATTCCTCCGTTTATCTCCATGCCTTGCAGTTTCATTTTAGAGGAATCGGATTTCATATCCATTCCTTTCATACCATCAATCTTCATCCCTTTCATTTTCATTTTGGATGAATCCGATTTCATGTCCATGCCCTTCATTCCATCCATCTTCATCCCTTTCATTTTCATTTTGGATGAATCCGATTTCATGTCCATGTTCTTCATTCCATCCATCTTCATCCCTTTCATTTTCATGTTTCCCATGTCTCCCATACCAGACATCCCCATTTTACCTTCCATACCATTAGAAGTTTCCGCTAACATACCTGCTTTTTCAAGTTTATCCTTACTTACGGCACTCATTTGCATTCCTTTCATGCCCATCATCATTTGGTTCATGCTGTGCATAATCCTAAAATATTCTAATTTGGGAATATCAGGTGCTTTGTTTAATTCGCCGTTTCCAAAATAGGTGGAAACCTGCCCTGAAACATCATGTGGGGTTGCTCTAAACTCATATTTTCCGTCTTTTGGAATAGTAATTAAAACGTCATAGGTTTCGGCAACTCCCAAGAGCAACTTATCTACTTTAACTGGTACAATTTCAAGTCCATCGGCTGCAACAACCGTCATTTGGCTGCCTGCAAATTGAACCCAGAAATAAGATGAAGCAGAACCATCTATAATCCTTAACCTTACTGTTTCACCACCTTTAAATTCTATTTGAGATATATCCTCTTTTCCGTTGATAAAGAATTTATCGTATTTAATATCGCTGATATCCATGGCGGGCATACGCATCCATTCCATCATTAATTTATCGCCACCATAACCTTTTAAAATAGCTTCACCGTAACTTTGTACAGCACCTTTTTTGATAGGAAAATAATCGCTTCTACGTTTTAAAAGCCTCAACACGTTTTTGGGGTTTTGGTTAGTCCAATCAGATAGTACTAAAACCTTATCAGGATATTGGTCTATTTTTTTAGTCTTGTTTTGAGCCATAATCACTATAGAACCAAACAAACCCGATTGCTCTTGCAGATTAGTGTGGGAATGATACCAATAAGTGCCCGTTTGGCGTAAAGGAAATATAAAATCATGCGTTTGCCCGGGCATAATAGGAGCGGTCTCTAAATAAGGTACGCCATCATATTTATTGGGTAATAAAATTCCATGCCAATGCATAGATGTTTCGCTCTTCATTTTGTTGTGTACATGGATAATAGCTGTATCGCCCTCGGTAAAACGGAGAGTTGGACCAGGAATTTGACCATTAATTGCCTGGGCCTTTACTGTTTTGCCAGTAAAACTAACCAAGGTATCTGTGATGTATAAATCATAAACTACACGTTTGCCTGGCTTTATGGTGTGATCATTTGGTGTTGCTGAAGTACTGTAAATATTTTGAGCAAGAATAGACTTCGACACAAAAAGTAGGAATAAAAAGAATATTAGATTTTTCATTATTTCTTGTTTTTTTTAAAAAATAGGATAGATGATACTTAACTAAAAATATCAAATGATTGGAAGGCATAATTATATTGGAAAGAAAATCCTAAATCCTAAAATTTTGATTTACCATATAAATGTTTTTTTCGGAACGGAAGGGAGATGTTAGAAAATGCGGGGTTATGTCTTCATAATTGTTTGAATAGCCGCACAACAAAATGTTTTTACTAACAATGATATAAAAATCTGGCGCAAAAATTTGACTAAAAAAACTTGAATAATCAACTTTTTCAAAAGTATTAAATTTAGCTTTGTTCTTAACTAAACTGTTTTTACAGCAACTATCTGCATTCGTTATATTATTGGTGTATTTTGAGGATAGAGATTGGCAATCGGTTTTTTCCATCCCACAGGCAGCATCTATCTTTGATAAGCATATTGTATAAATCTTACCGCCACAAAAATGTACAAATAGATTAATCCCTGATGAAGTGTAACAAATCATCAGGGAAAGAAATAGAGTTGTTATGTATTTGAAGCTTTTCAAGATATTTTCCGATAAGTAAGTATCAATTACTAAGCCACAACAAATGATTAATTGTCTTTTAATTTATTGTTTCTTCAACAGAACCACAGGTGCTCATTTTATTCCCGTAAAAAGGATTCTTTATATCTTGGGTTGTGCTTAACCAAAAAGCGCCATTTTTATACATAGGACAGGTTATTTTATAAAAAGTTTGTGAGGCATCTACATTTTTAGCCATAATGTAAATATCCTCACTTAGCATTTTAAAATGATCTCGTTGATGCTCAATTTTATCGGTATTATCACCAATATGTTCAGCATGTTCTAAAGCATCTAATTTAATGTTTAAAAATGCTGTTTTTTGCTCCGTTGTAAGGCTACTTTCGTCAAAACCCTTAATACTTTTTGCTAAAGTTAGGGCAGCATTTGCCGCTGCTTTTGAGTCGTCTTTTGCTAATGCATCTTTAATTGAAATATAACCTGCCATTACTGGCGATTTAATTACTTCTTCTTTAGAGGTTTTTACATCTTCTGTTGTAGCGTTTGCTACACCGTCTTTCTTCTCTGTTTGGTTACATGCTGATAATACAATAGCAGCTATTGCCAGTGTAAAAATTACTTTTTTCATGATTTTTTATTTTTTTTACTTAGTTTATTATTTAATCTCTTCTTTTACACTTCCACACCCCATCATATTTTTACCATAGTAAGGGTTTTGAATTTTAGCTTCGCTAGCTAGCCAATTACCGCCTTTACCATTATTGGCCATTGGGCAAAATTGTTTATAAACTACGCCACTTTCTATTTTAGAATTTTTTAAAATATCGGTTAACCCTAAGCTTAAAATATCAAACGCTGCTCTTTTTGTTTTTACTTCTTTTGCTTCAATCATTGCATCCATACCTTTAAGTGTTAGTCCGGCAACTTTTAATGCTTTATTTAACATTTCGGTACCGTTTTCTGCTTCAGTTAAATCGTTATTTACCAATGCAGTTTTTAAATGGATATAATGTTGATATACACTATTTATTTTTGCATCGGCAAAAACTGGATTTTCTAAATCCAAAACTTGTTTCGTGGTTGTTACTTTCTTCGCAATAAAATCTTTTGCATTTACATTTGCTGTATAGCATAAAGTGGAAAGGGATAAGCCTAAAATTAATTGTCTACTTTTCATGTTTTTATATATTAATTATTTAGTTATTAGTTTAATAGCTATCTGTATTAAGTTTAATTTATAGTATTATAATAATAAGTTGTTTAGGTTCATTGATCGTAATATAAAGCTAAGTCATGTTTTGTCGTAAAAAGCCTCATAGTTTTGCTTCTCGAAACTTCTTAAGCATCATGATACTTGATACTTGAATCATGATACTTTAAAAACTACATATTCATCCCACTCATTATATTTCCACCTTTTTTCAGGATAAACTCACTAGTTAATAAATACGCACCGCTTATCACCACATTTTCTCCAATATTTAATCCATTCTTAATTATGGTAGTTGCATCACTTTCATCTCCAATTTCAACCATCCTGATATCGAATTTGTCTTGACCAGTTTTTATCCAGACATAGTTTCCTTTTTCATCCCTAATAACGGCGTTACTAGGAACCGAAATAATAGATTTTTGGCTAACCGAAGGAAGTTTTACCTCGGCTTGCATCCCTGGTTGAAAATTTCCTTTTAAGTTTGGAAGGTTTGCCCTTATGGTGAGAATTTGTGAACCAGCATTTAGTTGTGGATTAATGAAATCAATTTTACTTTGGATAGGTTCATTAGCAAATCCAGCTACTTCAATTTTTATAGGCGTACCCACTTTAATACTTCCGATTTCTGATGGATAAACATCTGCTTCCAGCCATAAATTGTTCAGATTTTCTATGGTGATTAAGCTCATACCTTCGGTAACATACTGTCCTTCTACAATTGAAATTTCTGTAATTAAACCACTATCTGGAGCGTAAACAGTAATATAAGGATTGGTTTGATTAACAGTATTCAAATGATCAATCTGCTTGGAAGAATAACCATAAAGTGATAATTTATTCTTAGCCGCCTCTGTCAATTTTTTATAAATAAGCTCGTTAGGGAAAGCATTTTGTTGTTTAAAATTTAATAGATAATCTTTTTGTAAACTCAATAAATCTTCACTATAAATTTGAAATAAAGCTTGGCCTTTTGCAATTTTCTGTCCCGCTTCCTTAAAATATAAACGATCAACTCTTCCGCTAAATTTACTTGACACCACTTGCGTATTAATTGGGTTGGTTACTAGTCTTGCATTTAATAATTTGCTATCGTTAAAACTACCTTCGCCAATGGTTATCGTTTTAACATTAGCTAATGCAATTTGGCTTTCACTAAGGGTTAAACCCTTGCTGTTTTTTTGTTCTGATATTTTAACTAAATCCATATTACAAATAGGGCAGGAACCGGGTTTGTCCTCTACTATTTGTGGATGCATTGGGCAAGTATATTTTACCTCGCTAGCAGTTTGTTTAGTTTTTTTATCTCCTGATGAGCAAGAAATTAATGTTGCCCCAAAACAGAAAAAGAATAAAAGCAAACGCATATATTTTAATTTTTTCATCTTAATTAATTTTGATAAAACTTTCCGTATCTATTAAATAACTGGCATTATCTGCAATTTCATCATCAACCTTTAATCCTTTTGCAACTAAAGATTTTGAACCATTATTTGCTGAAATTTCAACCTCTTTTGCTTTTAAAACATTTTTTTGTTTGATAAAAACAACACTTCTATTCCCTAGTTTATAAACGGCTGAACTTGGAATCCATAACCCTTTTTTAGCGGGAATGTCAATTTTACCTGTTAATATTCCTCCAATTTTAAAAGCCTGATTAGCGTTATTTAAATAAACCCTTAACAAACTATAATTTTGTCCTTCATTATAATAAGGTTGTATCAAATCAATTTTTGCATTTAATTTCTTATTATTTGAAGTAATGGTAATCTCTTGATTCCTTTTAATAGATGCAGCCTCATTTGGATTCATATAAAACTCGCCCCAAACTTTATTATCATTAAAAATTTTAAAAAGTACATCTCCAGTTTTAATATAAGCTCCCTCTTTTAAAGCAATTGCGGTGTTTTCTGTCGGGAGATATTTAGAGTCTTCAAGATTTCTGGTTGATGTTGCCGCATCAATGATGTAACCAGCTGCGCTACTAAAAACAGGAATTTGATAATTAACGTTTTTAGTTTTTATAATTTGATTGATTTGAGTTTCCTCAACGCCTAACAATCTCAATTTTGTCTTGGCTTGTGCCATCAAATCAACATCGCCTTTGGCAAGCAGATATAATAATTCTTGTTGTGCTGCGGCCAATTCTGGACTATAAATTTTCATTATCTTTTGGCCTTTATTCACTTTTTGAAAGTTATATTTAACATATAATTTTTCTATTCTTCCGCCCACCCTTGCACTTAGTGATCTCATATTATTGGTATTATAAGTTACTTTTCCATTTAATAAAATGCTATCGCCAAAATTTCGCTCCCTTACTTTAAAGGTTTTAATATTACTGATGATAGTTTCATTAGTAGGCTTAATTAGGCTTGAAAGTGAGGCATCCACTTCCATTTTTACCTCTTCTTGATGCTGCAAAACCAAATCCATTTTACAGATAGGGCAAGTTCCTGGCTGGTTCTCTACAATTTGAGGATGCATAGGACAGGTGTAAGTTTTCTCTGTTTCTGTTTTTTGAACTGCTTTTTCACTTTTTTGTTGACAAGCCATTAAAAAGATAAAGAGCAAAGAGCAAAGAGTAAAGAGTGAAAAACTTGAAGAACGTTTCCATCTTTGTTCCTTATCTCTTATTCTTTGTTCTCTAAGGTTTTTAGCCCTTCTATTATTGCTCCACATTTCTCTCATATTCGGTAAGTGTTTGATAATATTCATTCAACATGTTTAAATAATTTAATTCACTATCATTCAGTTCTTTAAACGATGTTAATACAGTGTTCAATTCTTCTTGATTTTCTTGGTAATTCAATAAAAGCACCTCATAGCTTTTTTGCATTGCCGGTAAAATTTTATCTGTATAAACGTTTAATTCCATTTGCATGTGCATTAAATGTTTTTGTTGCGTGGCAATTAATCCCAACAAATTGTTGGTTACATTTTCTTTTTGATATTGCATAGCGGCAACCTCAAATTGATTTGCTTTTAATTTAGATTTAAAAGATTTTGCCGCCCATGGAACGATAGGAATACTCAAACTTCCTATCAAAGAAAACTGATTTGGATTATTGGTATTATAGGTTTGCATGTGGTTAAACTGGATGCTAAATTCTGGTTTCGCTTCCGTAGCAATCATCTTATTCTCCAAGTTTAAACTATTAATCTGCTCGTTAACCATTTTAACACTACTTCTGTTATTAATAGTTTCAGTTAAATCATTTTGCATGATATAAGGCTTAGAAGATTGAACGGTATCAATTTGAAAATCAATAGATTTATCCCTATTCATTAAAGTATTCAGTTTGATTTTTCCAATTTCTATGTTGGCTTTCGCCGATGTGATTTGATTTTCTGTCTCGTAAATTTTAGCCCGCATGCTGTAAATTTGGGCTAGCCCGGCTTTATTATAGGTATATCTTATTTCTGCTAGTTTCTTTAAGTTTTGCAACACCAGCAGATTTTTTAAAAGATAATCTAGGCTTTTTTGTACGGTTAAAACATCATAATAATTAGAACGGGCTAATGCCCTTAAATCGTTAAAACTATCAGCATTTAATTGCTTGGTAATATTAGATTGAGCTTTCAAATACGCTTCACTTGCTTTAATTTTAGACCTATTGGCAATTTTTTGCTCCGCTACCAACATTAAAGAGCCATCTTGTTGGTTTCCAGCTCTAGAAAAATTGCTGTAAGGTGTCATAAATGTACCCAAACCCAGCATTGGTGCCATCCAAGCTGATGCTCCGCTTACTAAAGCATCTTGACTTTTCATTTGTTCTTGATAAACTTTAAGTTCAGGATTGTTTGTTTTGATAATGCTAATCATCGAATCTAAGCTCAATATATCTTGAGCAAATATTGCCGAGCTGATAAGCATCAGCGAGAGCGTAAAAACTATTTTTTTAATGTGTAACATCTAGCACCTCCAACTTTCCAAATTTTTTAAGTTCATATTCTTTTGACATTAAAAATATCAACGGCGTTACCAATAAAATATGTGTTGAAGAAGTTAAAACCCCGCCAATCATAGGTAAAACAATGGGTAACATCACATCGCTTCCCACTCCATTACTCCATAAAACGGGTACTAAGCCAAAAAGAGCAACACAAACTGTCATTATTTTTGGTCTTAGTCTTTTTGCCGCACCCATAATTACATACTGTTTAAGGTCTTCTTTGGTAATGGTTTCGCTAGAGTTTCCTTTTTCTTTTACCAATTGCTGCATGGCATCATTAAGGTAAATTACCATTACCACTCCAGTTTCTACAGCAATCCCAAACAAGGCTATAAAACCAACAGCAACAGCAATAGAGAGATTTACACCATAAAAATAAACCATTAAGGCACCACCAATCAGTGCAAACGGAATGGTAACTAAACTCAAAAACGCCTCTCTTAATGAATTAAAAGCTAAATAAAGCGCAAGAAAAATGATAATGAGTACAATGGGTAAAATCATTAAAAGCGTTCTTTCTCCCCTTATAAGATTTTCATATTGCCCGCTCCACTCAATAAAATAACCTTTTGGTAAGTTAAGCTCATTATTTATTTTATCGATAGCTTCTTTTACTGTTGTTCCCAAATCCCTATCTCGCACATTAAACATCACCGCACCTCTCAACAAAGCATTTTCAGAAGTAATCATCGGCGGTCCATCGGTTAATTTAAAATCTACCACACTAGAAAGAGGAATTACACCAGCATCCGTAGAGTTTAGAGGAATGCGTTTTAATTTTTCGAGGCTGTTACGGTAATCTTGTCCTATTCTAAGAGATATTCCAAATCGCTCTCTACCTTCAATTGTTGTGGCAAAAGGAACGCCACCAATAGCGGCTTCAACAGTTGCATTTACATCATCAACAGATAAACCATATCTTGATATTTCATTTCTTTTAATGTTCATTTCAAGGTATTTACCTCCAGTTACGGGTTCGATATATAAATCTTTAATGCCGTTAATTCCTATCAGTTTTTCTTTAATTTTTTCTTCAACCGTATAAATATCCTTTAAATTCTGACCGTAAACTTTAATACCCACATCTGTTCTAATTCCGGTAGAAAGCATATTAATTCGGTTAATGATGGGTTGTGTCCAACCGTTAACTACACCAGGAATTTGTAATTTACCATCCAACTCGGCGATGATTTTTTTCTTTGTCATTCCTGTCCGCCATTGGTCTTTTGGTTTTAGTTGGATAATCGTTTCAATCATACTCAAAGGCGAATTATCGGTTGCCGTATTTGCCCTGCCAGCTTTTCCTAAAACCTGCTGTACTTCTGGGATAGATTTAATGATTTTATCCTGTACCTGTAAAATCCTTTTGATTTCTGAGTTGGAAACATCAGGCAACGTAACAGGCATAAAAAGTATAGACTGTTCATCTAAAGGAGGCATAAACTCTCTTCCTAAACTAAAAAGTAAAGGAATACTAATTAGCAATGCTAGAATATTAACACCAATAGTAGTTTTACGATACTTTAGACAGGCTTTAATAGCCGGCTCATAAATCCTTTCTAAAAAACGATTGATTGGGTTATGATGGTCAGGTCTAAATTTTCCTTTCATAAAAAAGGAAATCAAAACAGGGGCTAACGTTACCACTAAAAAGGCATCAACAATTAAAATAAATGTTTTGGTATAAGCCAAAGGATGAAAAAGCTTCCCTTCTTGGCCACCTAACAAAAAAACAGGTAAAAAAGAGGTAATGATGATTACCGTAGAATAAAAAACTCCTCTTGATACTTGTTTACATGCTCTTTCTATTATGGTGAGGCGTTCTTTGTTATCGAGTTTTACATAGTTTTGCTCGGAGCTATTTTTAAATATATTTCTCATATTATTCCGATTTAAAATTTGAATTAAGTTCTTCTTGCCTAATAGACAGCTGTTTATAAGCATTCTCACTCATAATAATCCCGTTATCTACAATAACCCCAATGGCTAAAGCAATACCTGTTAACGACATTATATTTGAGCTGATGCCAAAAGCATTTAATAAAATAAAACTTGCTGCTATTGTAATTGGGATTTGAATAATGATACTGATTGCACTTCGCCAGTGTAGCAGAAAAACGAAGACAATGATAGAAACTACTACCATTTCTTCAATTAAAGTGTTTTTGATACTATTGATGGATTCTTTGATTAATTTCCCACGGTCATAAACGATATTGAATTTCATGCCTGCGGGTAAGCCTTTAGCCACTTCATCCATTTTTAGTTTAACCCGATTAATAACCTCATCGGCATTTTCTCCAGTCCGCATCACCACAATTCCGCCCACAGCTTCCCCATTTCCATTCAAATCAAAAATACCTAAACGGGCTTCACCGGCCATTTGAACTTGAGAAACGTCTTTTATTTTTATAGGGATAGAATTATTTGTTTTTATGGCGATGTTTTCAATTTCTTGGATAGATTTAAGATAGCCCGATGTTTTGATGATATAACCCATATCGCTGAGTTCAAATTTTCTCCCACCAGCTTCATTATTGTTGCTATTAACTGCCTCCATCACTTCCTTTATACCAACTTTGTAATAATTAAGTTTATTAGGGTCGATAGTGATTTGATATTGTTTTTGAAAACCTCCAAAAGAAGCAATTTCACTTACACCTTCTACATTTTGAAGCGCAAATTTTACATACCAATCTTGTGTTGCTCTTTGCTCTCCTAAATCCATTCCGTCTGTTTCTAAAGTGTACCATAAAACATGGCCAACTCCAGTTCCATCTGGCCCAAGAGTAGGGGTTACCCCAGAAGGTAAGCTTGCATTCACTGTACTCAATTTTTCTAAAACCCGCGATCTAGCCCAATAAGTATCCACATCATCTTTAAAAATAATATAGATAAAACTCATTCCAAACATAGAGTTTGCCCTCACATATTTAACATTAGGGATGCCTTGTAAGCCTGTTACCAAAGGATACGTAACTTGGTCTTCAATAATTTGGGGGCTTCTGCCTTGCCATTCGGTAAATACGATAACTTGGTTCTCTGATAAATCAGGAATGGCATCAATCTTATTGTTTTGTACTGCAAATATGCCAAACCCGAAAATAACGGTTGCTAATAGCAATACAATAAATCTATTGCGGAGTGAAACCTCAATTAGTTTCTCAATCATAAAAAAAAATTAAGTAAGATTTTTTATCAGCTTACAGCCGATGATTAATTAGAACAGGAGAAAAGAGAAATTCTAATTACGGAAATTCTGAAGAAGGATGTAGAGGCCTTCTTTAAGTAAGGGAAAAATGGAAATTTCTTCGGAATTCTCTTCTTCAGATTCTTCTGAAGAAAAAGAAAATAGGGATGTAAAATAGCTATTTATAAAAGCAAATGTTTTAGAGAAACCTGTCTGCTCTTTTGCTTTTGTATCTGTAATTTTATTATCAGCTTTAGCTACAACTTTATGGTTTTGGCAGCAAAAGTTTTTTTTATTGATGCTTTTCTCACAATCTTTTGGATTAGATTGCTTTAATTTTTGGGTCATCATGCAATTAGCATGATTATCCTGAAGACTTACATTCGCTAATTTTCCCGCACAATAATGTAAATTAACCGTAAATCCAGATGATGTTAAGAACATCATCATAGAAAGTAGGGTTATTAAACTGTGTTTTAAAAATTTCACAATTCAAAATTAAGTTAATTTATTGAAATATTAAAATAGATTTATTTCATTTTGTTTTAATATTTAGATATTTGGTTTTCTAAAAAGTTTGTAATCTTACACCAGAAGACTTTAAAATTAGTTTCCAAAACATAAATCAACCAATTAATGAACAATCATAAATTTAGGAGCTTAATTTTTCTTACAGTTGTATGTTTAATGGCCTGTAACCAAAGCGAAAAATCGACTAATAATCAGCAAGATACATCTAAGAATACTATTAACAACAAGGTTGAAATCACTTACAGTGGTGATACTTCTACCACTGAGATGGTAAAAATCGCTGGAGGTGCTTACATGATGGGAGGTGATAACAGCCAAGCTGATAAAGATGAATATCCTAAACACAAAGTTACTGTTGATGGTTTTTACATGGATATCCACGAGGTAACAAATGCACAATTTAAAGCTTTTGTAAATGCAACTGGTTATATAACCACAGCAGAGAAAAAACCAGATTGGGAAGAATTGAAAAAACAATTGCCTCCCGGCACTCCAAAACCAGATGAGAGTAAGTTGGTTCCATCTTCTTTGGTTTTTACTCCGCCAAATCATCCAGTAGATTTAAACAATTATTCCCAATGGTGGAGTTGGGTACCTGGCGCAAATTGGAAAAACCCATCTGGTCCAAATTGCAATATTAAAGGAAAAGATAATTATCCGGTTGTACAAATAAGTTGGGACGATGCCACAGCTTATTGTAAATGGGTTGGTAAAAGATTACCAACCGAGGCAGAATGGGAATTTGCCGCAAGAGGAGGAAAACAAAATAAAATTTACCCATGGGGAGATGAAGGGATTTCTGTTGGTAAACCAAAAGCAAACTCATGGGATGGGCCATTTCCTAACGCAAATTCTGTAAGAGATGGTTTTAAAGACTTAGC
>JACMNZ010000139.1 GCA_014378285.1 Pseudopedobacter sp. | reverse complement strand
GATTCCTAATTGATCCTTTGTTTTAATCATTCCACTTTGTTTGGGTGGGTGGTGTTAGCTTAAAATCTGAAAAACCTACATCATGCGTATCTTTATTAGATAGAGTTTAATAATTAATCGCTCGATTATTTGATGTAATATTCATCAATATAGGTTTTCAGCATTTAGCTTCTGACCTTTATATAAATGAATGGTGCTTTTGCATAATTAATTTTTTTTTAAAGTAAAAATAATCCACAAATCATGTACAATTATAATAGGTTGTCTTCAATAAGTGTTTATCTGGGAGTTTAAAATATTGATTATAAATGATAATTGTCTAAATATTATACTAAACATAGAAAGCAACGTAAACCAGCCCACCACCATACCTTTTATAAATGAAGTGGTGGTGGAATTAGGCATAATGCTACTATTTAATATTTTTTCTAAAAATAAGTGATAATAATAAGCAAGTATTATAATTTAATTTCTTTCCTGATTTTGATATCATCAGATGCGCTTCCAATCATCACGTTCACGTTTCCTTCTCCCAAAAACCAGTTCTTTTTATCTTCATCGTAGTATCTTAAATCATCTTTAAAGATTTTAAGAATCACGGTTTTAGATTCTCCTGCTTTTAAAAACACTTTCTCAAAGGCTTTAAGTTCTTCATTTGCCAGTTTGATGGTTCCAGGCTTTTTAACATAAACCTGCACCACTTCTGCACCATCCACTTTACCTGTGTTTTTGATTGTAACTTTAATTTCCAGATTTTCTTTATTGGCTTTAATTTTAGCGGCATCGTAGCTAAAACTGGTGTAAGCTAGCCCATGTCCGAAAGCAAATTGAGGCTTAACGTTAAAAGTTTCATAATAACGGTAGCCCACAAAAATATCATCGTTATAATTTACAACGCCTTTTGTTCCTTGGAATTCTCCTAATTTATGAGCAGGCACATCTTCCAACACTTTAGGAAAAGTCATCGGTAGCTTACCAGATGGATTAACATCACCAAAAATAATTTTAGCCAACGCATTTCCACCTTCCATTCCAGCATACCATCCCTGGATAATTGCTGGAGCTTGATTTATCCATTTAGACATATCTACCGGTCCGCCACCAATTAATACAATAATTGTTTTCGGGTTTGCGGCCAAAACTGCTTTTATCAACTTGTCTTGCTCAAAAGGCATATTCATATTAGGTTTATCTACAGCTTCTGCATCAAAAGCGTTATCTCCCCATTTACTATAATCATAACCATGTGTCCATCCACAGTAAACAATTGCCACATCTGCACTTTTTGCAGCTTTAACTGCTTCTGCAATTAAAGTATCATCAGCTTTTTGGCTCTTATCTATTTTATATCCTCTGGCATAAGTAATGTTTGTAGTTGCTCCTAGCAAGTTCTTTAATCCTTGTAAAGGCGTAATCTCATACTTTGCTTTAACTTGCGAAGATCCTCCGCCCATTGAATTTTCTCGGGTAGCATTTTCTCCGATAACGGCGATGCTTTTTAGTGCTTTACTTAAAGGCAATATGTTTTTTTGGTTTTTCAATAATACGATACCCTCTTCTGCTACTTTTAATGCCACTTGCTGATGTTGTGCAGAGTTGTAAACTCCAGCAGGCCTATCCTTAGCTCCAATCATTTTTATGGCAAACATCAATCTTAAAATCCTGCTCACTTTTTCATCTATGATAGCTTCTGGAACAGTGCCGTCTTTTACCATATTTAGTGCAGAATCGGCCATAAAAAACTTATCATAAAGGCTTTTGCTTAGCGCTTTGCCAGATGCATCTGATTGCGAAACACTGTTATTCATTAAACGTAAATCGGTACCCATTTCTAGATCTGTACCATTATACAACGCTTCTTTTAGATGATGTACCGATCCCCAATCGCTCATTAAAACCCCTTCAAAACCCCATTCCCCTTTTAAAATTTTGTTTACCAAATAATCATTATGCGTAGCAAATTGCCCTCTAAATTTATTATACGAACCCATTACAGAGTAAACTTTACCTTCTTTTACGGCTGCTTTAAATGCCGGCAAATAAATTTCTCTTAAAGCTCTTTCACTCATTCTTACATCTACCGTATTTCTATCTGCTTCTTCATTATTGGCGGCAAAATGTTTTACACATGCGGAAACTCCTTGGTTTTGTACCCCTTGTATGTAACCAACTGCCATTTTTGATGCTAAAAATGGGTCTTCGCTTAAATATTCAAAATTTCTTCCGTTTAACGGCGACCTGATAATGTTTACACCAGGACCTAAAATAATATCTTTCCCACGGTAGCGAGCTTCTCTTCCTAATACGGCCCCATACTGATAGCCTAGTTGAGGATTCCAAGTGGCAGCTAAATTTATTCCTGTGGGTAGATAGGTGCCTGCATCATCCACTCCTTTATCAAGTATCCAATCTCTGCCATGTTCTGGTCTTACGCCATGCGGGCCATCAGACATCACTAATTCTGGAATTCCTAATCTTGGTACACCTGCAGATGTAAAAGAAGAATTGGCGTGAATCATCCCAATTTTCTCTTCCAAAGTCATTTGCTTAAGCAAGGCTTTTATCTTATTTTCTACTTTGGGATTCTCTTTTTGTTGAGAAAACGATGGGACGGCAAGTGTAATTAAACTAACTGCCACAAAAACGGAATGTAATTTCATAAGTTTTTTGTTCAAATAATTTTTATCGGGTTTTATTTTTTTGTACTGTAAAAAGAGGGGTTTGTTATATTTATTACTTTTATCACTGCTGTAATACCCATTACCTAAAAGGATATCTAGTTTACCATCACCATCTAAATCTGCAACATCCATAGTTATCCCTTTTTAAAAAGTGTAGTTAGAGGTAATTTATAAGGTGAAAAATTATAATTTCCATTGTTTTTTAAATAGGTAAAAGCTTCTTCTGATTGTAAAGAAGATTGGAAAAAGCTTACTGCTGCAATATCAATTTGGCCATTTGTATCAAAATCAGTTTCAACTATCCTGTAACAGAAATCAATTAGATAGTTTACTAAAAACCACCTATAAAATTATTGCAACATTGCATACTGCCAAGACAATAACAATAAACCGATTTCTGACTTTTTTTTCTGATGACACCTGAGTAGTAGCCTTTAAATAAAAAATAACCGGTTGCAATATCTTACAACCGGTTTCCAATTAAACCAAAATTAAACCAACCTATTTTAGGTTTAATGCGTTTACATCAATTATTATTATCACTTTCTTAGTCTTAGCATCTAAAGCATATTTTGTTGGATTTGAAAGCGTAACACAAACCGCCACTTTTTTTCCGGCATAAGTTTTTAACGTTGGTTTATCTATCACCATGTTAAAACTAGCGGATGATTGACCGGCATTTAAAGAAACATTTGCTGGTAAGGTGTACGCTGTTGATGGTAAAAGAAAAAAGCTTGCACCACCTGTTATTAACTGATTAATGGTATCGGCTCTAGTTGTTAAATCAACTGTAAAAGGTTGCGTATCTGCCTTTCCTGATTTTGCAACACCTAAATAAACCAAAACTTTGTTGCTTGCTTCATCATCTTTAAAGTTTTTTGCGGCCCCATAGTTGACACTCCCTGGCACTGCGTAGTTGTTATTTGTGGTACTGGCAGAGATAGATTGTGGGATATAAACATTCTCTATCCCTACCTTTTCTTCACTTATGTCTTTTTCGCAAGCAACAAAAGTTGCTATGACAAGAAGAATAAATAGACTGTTTAATCGGTTGAAAAATATTTTCATAATTATGATTTATTAAAATTAATAACCTGGATTTTGAACCAATGCACCTTTTGAATTCACAATTTCTGTTCTTGTAAAAGGATAAAAATAATTTGCAGCTAGATTAAACTTTCTTGTTGCAACGTTAACCTTTTGATAAGACCAAACATTTGGGTTTGAAGAAACCTTTGTTACCTTAACACCAATAATTGGTTGATTAAGTACGGTTGCCGCGTCTTTCCAACGTAGTAAATCCCAATATCGATGACCTTCAAAAGCTAATTCTATACGTCTTTCATGTTTTACAGCAACTCTAAAACCATCTTTTGAAGTAGTTGATGCAATATTAATTACAGGCATACTAGAGCGAGCTCTAACTTCGTTGATAGCTTGTCTGGCAGTTTTAGTGTAACCATTGTTATTATCCGCACCATAAGCTTCATTCATTGCTTCGGCATAGTTTAATAAAACTTCTGCATATCTGTAAACCACCCAGTTGTGCTGAGCAGTAGCATTTTGTACCAGATTTAAATTATCATTTAAGAATTTC
>JACMNZ010000601.1 GCA_014378285.1 Pseudopedobacter sp. | reverse complement strand
GATGATTTCTTGATGTATTTTATACAAGAAACTTTAAGAAAAAGGAAGTTTGAGATTGTTGGAATTTATAACACAGGTGTAGAAGAAGTTGATAAAACTTATGTGATTGGAGATATTTCCTTAATTAGAAAATTAAACGATTGGAAAAACGGAGAAGTTGGTGGTTATGAAATTAGAATAAATGATTTTGAAAAATTAGACTATTTTACAAATGAATTAAGCAACTATTTGCCTCCACAGATTAAAACCGTATCCGTTAAAGAGAATTATCCTATCATTTTCGATTGGCTTTCATTATTAGATGTAAATGCACAAGTCATATTAATTTTAATGCTGATAGTTGCTGTTATTAACATGATTTCTGCATTGTTAATCATGATTTTAGAACGCACCAACATGATTGGTTTATTAAAGGCATTAGGAGAAACCAATTGGGGAGTAAGAAAAATATTTTTGTACAATGCGCTTTATTTAGTTGGTGCTGGAATGTTTTTAGGTAATATTTTTGGTTTAGGGCTTGGGTTTTTGCAACAAAAGACCCATTTTTTTAAATTAGACGAAGCTTCTTACTACATGAAATTTATTCCCGTTCAATTTAATGCTTTAGATATTATTTTAATAAACGCTACAACACTAGGGGTTTGTTTATTAGTATTATTAATTCCATCTATGTTGGTTACCAAAATCACACCTATCAAGGCAATTGCCTTTAAATAATTTGCCCTTAATTTTTTTGTTACTAATTCGCTAATCTAAAGTTAATTGCATAATCAAGAAAATCCTAAAATCGTTCTAATCCTTATTCAAATAATTTAGCTGCTTAGCTCTTTGAGCTTTGCGGCTAAAGACCCACTATCCAACCTTATTTCTCCATGAAAAAACTCACTGCCCCCATATTAAAAAACCTAATTTCGCAAAAAATAAAAACACTCTACAATTTTAATGGTTAAATAAATATGTCTAATCAACTAAAAAACTCTACCTCTCCATATTTACTTCAACACGCTAATAATCCCGTAAACTGGTTTCCTTGGGGTAAAAAAGCATTAGATAAAGCTAAAAATGAGAACAAACTGATTTTAGTAAGCATTGGCTATTCTGCTTGTCATTGGTGTCATGTGATGGAGCATGAAAGTTTTGAAGATGAGGAAGTAGCAAAGCTGATGAACCAATTTTTTGTTTGTATAAAGATTGATAGAGAAGAGCGACCAGATATTGACCAAATATATATGACTGCTGCCCAGCTGATGACTGGCAGGGGAGGTTGGCCTTTAAACTGTTTTTGTTTGCCAGATCAGCGTCCAATTTATGGAGGTACTTATTTCCCTAAATCAGATTGGATGAATTTGCTGACTAATCTTGCTCATTTTTACGAAACCAAACCAGCAGAAGCAGAAGATTATGCCATAAAACTTACAGAAGGTATCAAGCAATCTGAAAAGTTGATTTTTGCAGATAGACAAGATGCTTACACTGAAAAAGATTTAGAAGAGATATTAGAACCTTGGAAAATGCTTTTCGATTTTACTGAAGGTGGGCATAATAGAGCGCCAAAGTTTCCTATG
>JACMNZ010000600.1 GCA_014378285.1 Pseudopedobacter sp. | reverse complement strand
TTGATACAGGTGTACTTCCATTTTCGTTTAAATTAATACTATTGGCTACAGAAGATCTATCTATTGAATTATTGAAAACTAATTTTATTGTGGGGTTAATGTTTACTTGATAATAATTGACTTTTGATGATGCGCTATCCAATTTATTGTCAGTTAAAGAAAGGGGAGAAACGATTGTTGCAGGCAATACATCTGCTTCCTTTTTTTTGCACGACCAATTAAAACATAAAAAAAAAGAAAGAAAACTAAAAAGAAAAATGAATTTGAAACGGTTAAACATAAAGTAAATTAAAAAAATAAAACGGGGCTAATGAATAGCCCCGTAAAAAAATTGCTGGTATTATCTTCCTACTTTTTCCAGCTCATATAAAGCATTAATTTCGGCAAGCGATAATGCTTTATTATAAAATCTTGCCTCATCTATATTACCTCTAAATAACCCTTGGAAACCTTGTACAGCAGACAAAGGGAAACCATTTGAAGCATTAGGATATCCTCCAAATAATACTTGCGTGTTTGTAGCAGCAGGTAAGGTCATAGCACCAAAACCAATTCCACCTGCATCTCTAAATCTGAAGTTATTATTTGATACCAATACTCCATTTGCAAAAAAGTCAATAAATGAACCTACACCATCCCATCTTGTTACAACATGAACCCATTTATTAGCTCCTTTCACTGTTTTAAAATCTGTTTCTCTAATGCCATAATCATTGATGTTATCACCTTTAAGCAAACTTCCGCCCTTAGTAGTGGCAATATTTGTTTTAAGTACCAACGTATCATTATATGTTGTCGGTCTGCCATTTTCCAATGAAAGCAATATTGGTCCATCGTTCCAATCATTTTGTTTAGTTGCTCCCAATGTTAAAGCAAATACTCCAGTTGGTCGAGAACCATTGCCTTGGTTTTGAGTGAAAATCCATGTACTTGTTGTAAAACTACCAATATCACTGTTTAAAGCAGCAATTGTTGGATACAAAATATAACCACTATCTAATTTTACTGCCTGCCCTTTAATACCGGCAACAAATGTTGCCCTTAAAGATGTAGAAGCGGCAGTAGTAGAGATTCTTTCGTTCAAAACACCATCAAAACTCCAGTGAGCTTTTAAATTAGCTGCTGCTACTTCATTTGCGTTATTGTATCCGCCAATGGGTGGCAACGGAACATCAGGAGGGGTTGAATCGCTTTTTTTACAACTTGTAGTAATGGTTGTTAGTACCACTGCTAATGCAAGTATCATTTTCGTTTGTTTCATAATGCTGTTTTTTTTAATGTTTGTTTTAAATGTGTATTAATGATTAATATGGAAAACTATTTATAGTTATTTTAATAGCCAAAATTTTGTACAATTTTATTTCCGCTTAAATCAATTTGCCTTTGCGGAATAGGAAACAAATCATGCTTTGGAGAAATGTAGGGTTTACCAAGTGCCTGTAAAACTGCTGCAGCCCTTCCTGTTCTCCTCAGGTCAAACATTCTGTCGTGTTCAAATGCCATTTCCACCCTTCTTTCTTTATAAATACTGTTTCTCATACTGGTTTTATTTATTGCATTTATGCTTGCCAAACCTGCTCTTTGTCTTATTTGATTTAAAGCAATTTTTGATGCGGTGGTATCATTCAATTCGTTCTCCACTTCAGCTTTCATCAGTAACACCTCACCATATCTGAATACTCTTAAGTTTTTGTTAGATTGACCTCTGTCAAAATACGACTCCGAAGTGCGACTTACATAAGCTTTGTAACTATAATAAGGATTGGGTAATGTATTGCTTGTTACAAAGCCATCCCACAATGTAGACCCCGAAACTAGTATAGTAGCTGCTTTACGCAAATCTCCCGGCTCATAAGCATTTACCAAATCAGTTGAAGGAACATTAAAACCCCAACCAAAATCCCCATTGCCTGACCCTCTCATACCTTGCACTTCTGTATATTGCTGTATGCCTTTTGCTGGATTATCTGCAATGGCATTTATTTCCCAAATAGATTCAGCCGAAAACTCACCTTGTTCCCGCCATATTAATGCGTAGTTATTTAATAAAGAAAATTGATTGCTGTTTATAATTTCATCGCACAATGTTTTTGATTGAACCCATTTTTTTTGATACAGTAATACTTTTGCCAAAAAAGCCTGGGCTGCAAATTTTGACACTCTACCCCTTTCTCCATTGGTAATTGTTATAGGAAGTTTTGCAATTGCTTCTCTTAAATCCAATTCTATAAAAGCGTAAATTTCCTCTGCGCTTACTCTTATACTTGCCAGTTCAATATCTGCCTGTGAGGTAAGTACTTTATCAATTTTAGGAACACCGCCAAAAACCCTAAGTAAGTTCCAATAAAAATAAGCCCTTAAAAATTTTGCTTCGCCTATATATCTTTCTTTCTCAGGTACATTTATATCTTTTAAAAATTTTATAGCATAGCATGCTCTGCCAATACCATTAAAATTACCTTCCCATACTTCGTTAAAAGAAATATTGGTTGGAGAAATAAGCCAGCCGTCTAATTCTAATTTATCGCCTCCGCCATCGCCTGAAGAGCTTCCTTTGTCTGCATCATCGCTTGTTATGCTTGAAACGCCTATCCAAGGAAAAGAATGATTTTCCCAATCGTAGAGTTTATTATAAACAGCTCCTATAATTCTTTGAGGCCCTTCTGCTGAATTTAGTAAATCATTAATAGTAACTCCTCTTGGGGGTTCATCTAAAAAACTTTTGCTACAACCAATAGGCATTGTTATTATTAATGCTATAATGACTAACCATTTTATGGAAGATGAATATTTCATAATTTCTTATTTATTTAAATTGAACGTTTAAACCTACTAAGTATGATGCTGAAATGGGATATACATTTAACTCTATACCTGCTTCGTTTTGGTTACCGGGTA
>JACMNZ010000138.1 GCA_014378285.1 Pseudopedobacter sp. | reverse complement strand
TTTGATAATAGTAAAGGAAGTGAAATACATCCAATGCATTTTCATGGAAATCATTTTCAAATTATAGAAAGAAAAGGTGGTAGAGGAAAATTAATTGCGACTGAAAAAGGATGGAAAGACACCGTAATGTTGCTGCCTGGCGAAAAAGTAAATGTAATAACTACTTTCTCTCAATTTAAAGGAAAGTATGTTTTACATTGCCACAACCTTGAGCATGAAGATAGTGGCATGATGTTGAATTTTGAAATCGTATAAATTAAAACAGCGAAACATCATCTTATTTGTATAGATACGGCATTTAGATGTTAAATAATTTAGTAAAATAAATTTGAATGAACACAATTAAAATAAATTTGATTTGGTTATTTAAGGCATTGTTTCTTAAAAAATGTTGTCGTTAAAATAATATAACACATCAATGAAATTAAATAATATTGGCATCATATTTAACAATAGATTTGCGTCTTAAAATATTTAAAAATTAATGCTACTTTTATAATTGATAAATGAAACATAAAAATCTCATTCCTTTAAAAGCACTGTTTTTGCTATTTGTATTCTGTATGAGTACCGTAGTTAGTTTCGCTTGTGCATTAGGTGTTGAGATGGGTTATAATCAAAATCATCATCAAGAAGTTTCTTTGAAAGTGCTATCTGCACAAAAGCATGAGCATACAAACAGTACAAAACATGAACATGCAGACAATTCTAAGCATCAACACCCCAAAACTGATGCTTCTCACTCCAAAAGCAAACCAGCTGATGATTGTTGTAAAAAAGAAGCCAAGAAATTTGGTCAGTTTGATAAAATAGTTGCTAAAATTTCATTAGATATAAATCAACCTGTAATCTTTATCTCATTTATTCAATCTTTTTATTCCTTTGATTTAATAGAATCAGCACAGCTTGTTTCTTTTAGAAGCAATTTATATCAAAGTGATCACCCTCCTATATCTGATAAGCGTATAGCTATTCAATCTTTTTTAATTTAAAATTTTTGCTTTGAAATTTAGACCTTTTAAAAGGTCTATTTAACTACTGTTATCGTTTTTAAACAGTTATTTTTCAAATTGCAAAATTTATGAATTCTATAAAAAAAATATTTTTATCCTTTGTCCTTTCTTCATTTGCCTTCAGTGCTTTCTCTCAAAGCATTTTGACAGCAGATGAAGCCGTGGTAAAAGCTATAAAAAATAATAAAAATGCTAACGCTGCTATTTTAAATATTGAGCAGCAAAAGCAATTACAAAAAAGCGCTATAAACATTCCTAATCCAGAGCTGACCTGGCAAAGCCCAACCGGTGTGTTCTATGTTGGAGGAATTACCCAATCTTTTGAATTCCCTACAGTTTACAGTAAGCAATATCAGTTGCAAAAACAAAAAGTAGGAATAGCTCAAACTCAAAAAGTAGCCAATGAAATTGTGGTGGCTTATCAGGTAAGAAGTTTATATCTTAATATACAGTATGCAGATTCTCTTAAAAGCTTACTGTACATACAAGATACTATCTATTCAAAACTTGCTTCATCTGCTCAACGTTTATTTAATGCTGGGCAAATAGATTATTTACAAAAATCTTTTACAGAAACTCAATACGGAGAAATTCATAACCAGTATGAGCAAAGTAAGATTAATTATTTATCCCTAATAAATCAGCTTAAATTTATTACGGATATTTCTAATGAAATTATTTTTTCTCCTTTAAAATCGATAAAAAACACGCTTTTACAAGAATCAAGTATTAATCAAAATACAGATTTTTTAATTGCTAAACAAACAGAAACACTGGCACAAAAAAATTTAGAAATTGAACGGAATAAAGCACTTCCTGGATTAGTTTTAGGTTACATGAATCAAGCAGAACGTAATACACCAACTAATTTGCGCTTTCAATTTGGCTTAAGTGTGCCGCTATGGTTTTGGCAATATAAAGGCAACATAAATGCTGCTAAAACAGATATAAAAATCAATCAAGAAAAGACCCTTGGTGTGCAGCAAGAATTAAGTATGCAGCTGATGCAAATACAAAACGAGTTAGCGCAAAATGCCCAATCCTTAAATTATTATGAACAAACTGGGTTAAAAAAAGCAGCGGAAATTATAAACACTTCACAAAGGTTTTTAAATAGCGGCGAAACAGATTATATCAATTATTTAAGAAACATTAATGATGCTTATGCTATAAAAATGAAATATTTAGAAGCTATCAAGAATGCAAATCAAGGGACAATTTCTTTAAATTATTTAACAGGAAAACAATGAAAACTATAATTCTTTATTTTTTGGCTTTATTCCCGCTGCTAACTTTAGCTCACGAGGGCGAGGATCATGGCGATGAAGCAAAAAAAACCACTCCCCTATCATCGTCTTATTTTTCTTCAGTTTCAAATTCAGAAAAATATGAACTGTTATTAAAATATGAACCTATTAAAGGAGGGAAAGAAGTCTTTTTAAGGCTTTTTGTATCTGATTTTAATACCAATAAAGCTTTAAACGATGCAAAGTTAGAAATAACGCTTGCAGAAGATGGCACAAAGAAATTTGCTGTTAAGCATTTAGAAAGCGGAATTTATGAGGTTAAAGGCATATTCCCAGCTAATAAAGTTTATTCTTTAAATGTAAATATCAATTCCTCTATCGGCCCAGATTTATTGGTTTTAGAGAATATTGAAGTGGGTAAAGAATTACCGGTAATTAATGCTACAGTTGCTGGTGGCTTTTTTACATCAAATAATCTTTTGCTTTTATTTGGAGGCCTAATATTGGGAGCTTTAATTGCGGTAATTGTAATGGCTATTGCTAACAAAAGAATTAAACCTAAACATGCATTAACCATAATTTTATTGCTAAGTATTCCTGCCTCCACACAGCAAACTATTGCACATGGGGGAGAAGATCATGGAGATGAAAAAAAAGGGTCTCAAAATACAGTAGCAAGCGATAATTTTAATGTGCCAAAAGAAACTCAATATCTTTTCAATATCCTTACCACTACTTTAAAAGAGGAAAACTTTATAGGAACCAATGATTTTCTGGGAACCATTATCCCTTCTACTAAGGGTATGGCTGTGATTCAATCTCCTCAAACGGGTAAAATAATTTCATTAAGAACCAGTATTGGACAAAAGGTAAATAAAGGTCAGGTTTTGGCAGTAATAGAACAAAGTATTGACGCAGGCACCCAAATTGATTTATTAACCCAAAGAAATAATGCTGAAGCAGAGTATTTAGCTGCTAAAGCTCAGTATGATCGTTTAAAAACCATTGCTGACATTGCCGCTAAAAAGGATGTGCAAGAAGCAGAAGCAAGATTTAAAAGTGCAGAAAGTAACCGAAGATTATTAAGGCAGTTAAGTTCTACAAATAACGGTAATAGTAAATTAATAAGTTTAACCGCCCCTATTAGTGGTATTGTTGGAAACTTCAATTTTGCTATTGGTGCAGTGATCAACTCTGGAGAAACATTATTTGCTATTACAGATTTATCAAAAGTTTACGTAGAGGCTCAAATTTATTCAAAGGACGAGAATAAAATTTCTATGGCGCAAGAGATTTTTGCCGTTGGAACTACAAATCCAAATTTAAAGAAAAAATTAAAACTAATTTCTAAAGCCCAAACTGTAAATGATGCTAATCAAACTCAAAAATATGTTTTTGAACTTTTAGCAAGTGATGGAGATTTTAAAATTGGTGAAAACGTTACGGTAAAAATTTCTTCAGCATCAGCGAGCAGGCAGCTAGTGATTCCAAATACAGCCATTACAGAAATAAATGGAAAGCAAGCTGTCTTTGTTAAAGAAAGCCCGGAAAGCTATAAAGTTACTTACATCAATAAAGGAAGTGATAATGGAACCTTCTCTACTATTTTAGGTGGGATTGCAAAAGAAAGCAAAGTTGTAGATGCTGGTAGTTATCAAATGAAAACCATGTTTTTAAACCAATAAACCTTATTAAAAAAATAGAAATTATGAAAAAATTATTAATCATCATTGGACTTTTAACCGCTATTGTTTTTAAAAGTAGTGCTCAAAACACCGAAGAGTTAGCAATTAAAAAAGTTTTAAATATTTATAAAGCAGCCGTAGAGAATCTAACTACCAATGGCATAGTAAATCTTTTTACTAAAGATTCAGAAATTATTGAATCTGGTAAAGTTGAAGGTAATATAGCTGCTTATTTAGACCATCACTTAGGGCCCGAGCTCAAGGAATTTAAATCATTTAAGTTCAGTAATTATACCGTTAAGGTACAAATTGATAATAATTATGCTTTTACAACTGAAGATTACATCTACACTATTATTTTAAAAGATGCGAAGGAGATTAAACAAAAAGGTGTTGCAACTAGCATATTACAAAAAACAAGCGAGGGATGGAAAATCAAATCTACCCATTCATCAGCAAGAAGAATCAAATAAATAAAAAACGTAAAATAAAAACAAGATGAAAACAGTAATTATTGCATTTGCATTTTTTAGCTCGTTATGGAGCTTCGGTGAAAAAACAGCTTCCATTAAAGTGTATGGAAACTGTGGAATGTGTAAATCTAGAATTGAAAAATCTTTACAAATTGAAGGTATAACTAAAGCAGATTGGGATAGTAAAACCAAACTCTTAAACTTAAGCTTTGATGATGACAAAACCAGTTTAATAGAAATCGAAAAAAGAATTGCAGGAGTTGGTCATGATACGCAAAGCCTAAAAGCTGATGATGCCATTTACAATAAATTACCTGGCTGTTGCCAATATGACCGTGACGCAAAAACAAAAAATTAATACAAAAAACAAAACGATGAAAATATTAAAATTTATAGCAATAACAGGAGTGATTTCAAGCTCATTATTTTTTGCAGCTTGTAATTCAGATAAAAAAACAACAGCAGAAAATGCAGACTCTAGCGCAAAGATGGCACATAGTGAAGATCATATTTTTGCTTGCCCTATGCACCCTGAGGTTTTAGGTAAGGAAGGTGATAAATGTCCAAAATGCGGCATGGCACTAGAACATAATGATAATGCAGGTAAAAGTAATGGTTTAACTTATTTTATGGATTTTAGCACAAATCCTGCTTCTGTAAGTGCAAATCAGGAAATCACTTTAGCAATGACTCCGAAAATAAAGGGTAAAGAAAGTGATTTAGTGCCTTTACAAGATGAGCATACTAAGAAAATTCACTTAATTGTGGTAAGTGATGATTTGTCTTATTTTGACCATATCCACCCTGAGTATGGAGCAGATGGATCTTATAAAGTACCAACTAAATTTCCATTTGCAGGTAAATACACTTTGTTTGCTGATTATAAACCATCTGGCGGCAACCATACTGTCGATAAATTAAATGTAGAAGTTACCGGAACAAAACCAGCGGCAAAAGTTTACGGCGCTGATAAATTAACTGCAATTTCTAGTGATGGATTTAAAGTTACTTTACAACCTGAGGGCGGTAAATTGGAAACTAATGTTTCTATGCATTTAGCTGCTAGTTTAACACAAAATGGTAAAGCTGTTGATCCTGCAACTTTAGAAGATTATTTAGGCGCTAAGGCACACATGGTAGTAGTAAGCTTAAATGATAAAGAATATTTGCATGTACACCCAGGCGTAGAAAACGGAAAATTTGATTTACATACCACTTTTGAAAAACCAGGTGTTTACAGAGGCTGGATTCAATTTCAATCTAAAGG